>JBKOWC010000354.1:0-11027 GCA_046724215.1 Pseudomonadota bacterium
GGTCTCCACCGTGCGAAAGCAACGGCGGCCATGCTTCGAGCCCATCACGCCAGAGATTTGTCCGCCTTCGCCGCCTTGGCCCGGGAGTTCGCAGACGTGGGGATGAAGGCGAAGCAGCGGCGCTGATCCTGCCTGACTGAACACGGCGAGGGCGCCCAACGTGGCGCCTTCGTTCCCTCCAACGTCCCGACAAAGAGGACGACACAATGACTCGCGAACAGCGAGCTTCTTACAACACCTTCGCCGAGGACTTCTGCCTCTTCAATGCCGAGCTTGACCGCCTGATCGGGCGCGAGAGTTCGGCTGACGTGTGGCCGTTCAATTCATTCCGTCGCCCCGCGGTGGAGAAGCTCTTGCGGGACTTCGATCCACAGCGACCCCGCGCGATCCCCCTCGTCCACGTAAAGCGCGCCGCGCGGTGTCGGCGACGGCCCAGGTTACGACGCTGGCCGCGGGCGGCGAGTTCGACGACCCGCTACCGGATTGGCTTTGACGGTCTTCTCATCCGGCCAAGCATACTGCAACGTCGATTCGCCGCCGTGTTGCCATTGGAGACCGAGCTGTCCCGAGCGGTAGTCGATGATCACGCCTTTGAGAAGCTGGCGCAGACGCGCGTTAGCTTTGGCGAGGTCGATAGGCTCCTGCCCGAGGGCCGCCTGAAGTTCGACCAAGCGCTTCTTGAGGAATGCCCCCTCGACAAGCTCCCGCTGTTGCAGAAGCTCACGGCGACGCGCCAGCATGGCGTCCCGTTCCCGCTCAATGGCTTCGATCTTGTTGCTGACGGCGCGACTAGGCCGGCGTGATAGCTGATCCGTCAACGTTTCAAGCTGATCCTCGCCGCCGTCGATGTTGAACGTCAGTCGGTCGATCTCCTGTTCAAGTTCCCGAGCGCGTTCGTTCGCTCCCGGCATCGTCCGCGTCAATTCCTTACGGCGTTCGATCAATGCGCGTTCTACGTCCGCGTAGTTCACGCTGCGGTATGAGCATCTGACACCGCTTCGCGCGTTCGAGCAGACGAGCTTCGGGGCATGCGGAACACCGCGGGCCGCCTTAGTGACCCTGGTCATACTCGCGCCGCACTCAGGACACTCCGCAAGCCCTCCCAGGATGTTCCTCACCGTGCCATTGGCGTGTCGCCCTCGTAGCGGCGCCTTGGTGGCCGTACGCATCGCTTGAACGCGGTCCCAAGTTGCCCGCTCGATCACGGCGGGGAAGTAGTTGGCGACGGGCTCTAGGGGTTGGCGCGTTCGTCGCCGCCCATCATACTCGATCTTCTGCGGCGTCAGCGTACCGATCACTGCTGGGTTGTCGAGGATGCGGACGATATACGACCGATGCCAACGGCGACCCCGGCTCATCGTTGGGACACCTTCGGCGTTAAGCTTCTTGCAGATCGCATCCGGTGCCGCGCCCTGGAGCGCCATGGAGAAGACGCGTTGAACGATGCGCTCGCGATCGGCGATCGGTCGAAACCTACCGTCTTTCAAGGTCAACCAAGCGGGGGCCTTGGAGGTCATCTTCTTCTCGCCCACGCGGGCGCGCTTGGCGTCCCAGGCGGCCCTCATACGCTTCGACTTCTTGGATGACTCGTCATGGGCCGCCATGAGGATCACGATCGACATGATAAGGTCCGCGGGGTTCGCGTTCACGGAGGCGGCGGAGTAGACCTTGCGATCTTGGAGCGTGTGGAGCGTCACGCCCGACAGGAGGATGCTCTGGAATAGAGTTTGTGCCGCGAGTATCTGGTCACGGCTTATACGATCAAGAGCCTCAACGAGGAGATGCGCTCCCGGTTCGACCTTGCCCGTCTGCACCGCTTCGAGAAACTCCCCGAGCTTACCCGCGGCGACGTTGAGCCCACGGAACGCTGAGACCCCGAGGTCTTGGAAGGTCAACGTGTCGTCGAGTTCCAGCCCATTCTCACGAGCGTAGTCCTGAGCGAGCTTGATCTGCCGGCGTTCGCTGTCTCCCTTTAGCTGATCGGGAGTGGAGAAGCGGATGTAGCTGTAGGCCCTCTTGGGCGTCATGTTGAGGCATCCTCTCTGTGCTGGAACCGAGAGGATACCTGAGCAGGCCTGGGGGCTTCAAGGTCCATAGTTGATCATGTTCGGCTTCACCCGCCCGCAGAGCCGTGGCCGGCTGTGCCTGGCGTCGGCCGATCCGGACGCGCCACCCCTGATCGACCCCAACTATCTGGCCGAGCCCTATGATCGCGAGGTCTTCCTCGATGCCCTGGCGACGGCGTCTGCCGTGGGCGCCGGCGCCGCGCTCGCGGACTGGCGCGCCGACGAAGTGCTGCCAGGCCCCGGTTGCATCAGCAAGCGCGACCGCCTCGCCTTCCTGGCCAAGGCCGCCTATACGCACCATCACCCGGTCGGCACCTGCCGCATGGGACGCGGCGAGACGGCGGTCGTCGAACCCGATCTGCGCGTCCGCGGCATCGCGGGCCTCTACGTCGTCGATGCCTCCGTCATCCCGCGGATCACGGCCGGACCGGTTAACGCCGCCGTGATCGCCATCGCCGAGCGGGCGAGCGACCTTCTGCGCGGCCGCGCGCCGCTGCCGGCCGCCAGACTGCCGGAAGACGCGACCTCGCGATGATGACGCTATTTTGCCGCGCGGCCCTTGCCGACGCGCGGGTGCGGGCGCCCGCCGTCGCTGACCGCCATGACCACGACGATCTCGTTCGGTCGCGGCGCGTCCGCCACCATCACGCTCAGGGAGTCCAGCTCGTCGAAGGACCAGATGTTGTCCTTGTTGGCGAGCGGCACGTCGATCAGCGTGCCGGCGCCGGCCACCTTGGTGGTCGAGGGGATGATCGCCTCGCCGCCGCCGACCGCCGTCCGCATGGGCTTGCCGAGCTTGGGATGCAGCACTGCCGCCGCATGCTCGACATCGCCGTTGACGCCGACGATCGCCGCCTTGCCGTAGCCGACGGGCGGCCGGTCGAGCAGCGCCACGGCCTCCGGCATCAGCATCTCGCCGAGGCTCATCCCGATGTCGAAGAGCGCCGACAGGTCCTCGACGAAGCGGCCGGCGAAGGGGTTGTCGATCACGGCGACCGCCGCCACGCGACGGACCGGCAGCGGCGCCGGGCTGCCCATTTCGGCATTGATGGTTTCGCTGACGTACAGGATCTTGCGCGGGGTCATCGGGGTCTCCATGGGGCTTGGCCGAGGCGCATGGAAGACGGCCGGGACCAGTGCGTCAACGTGATACGAGGCGGCATGCCAGTCCTGATTCTTCTCCTCTCGGCCCTCTTCCTCTCCGTCGTCGCGCGGCCTGCCGTCGCGGCCGATGCGGGGGTCGAGCTGGTCATCGCCAATGCCGGGGACCAGCCGCTGCGCTGCATGATCCTGTTCGGCCATTGGGTGACGCAGGATGTCGGCCCGATCGCCGCCGGCGGATCGGCGACGGTCTCCATGTGGCGAGGACAGCCGCCAGGCGCCCTCTACATCCCGCGCTTCGACGGCCGCAAGATGATGATCGAGAACGTCATCTGCGGCGACGTGGCCGCGTGGGCCGAATCGCTCGACCAGATCCGGCTGTCGCCACTCCGGGAGTCGGCGGGCAGCCGCTTCGCCACGTCTTGCACGGGCGCAGCGCACGTGTCGTGCGGCCCACCCGTAGAGGCGAGATAGGCGGATGGCGCGGCAGGCGCCCGCCCAATTCTAAGGAGTGTTCCGCGTGAACGGCTTCGACTGGTTCTACGACGACCTGAAGCAGGTCGGGCTCGATTTCGACGATGCGGCGCAGGTCGCGACCTATGATGACCGGCAACAGTCCGATCCGGCCGCCGATCGCGCCCTGCTCGATCGACTGGAGGTGCGGGCCGGCGATCATCTGGCGGACCCGGGTTGCGGCACGGGACTCTTCGCGTGCGAGGCGGCGCGCCGCGCGGCGCGCGTCTACGCCGTCGACATATCCGCCGCCATGCTGGCGCGGGTGACGTCGCGGGCAGCGGCGGCGGGCTTGACCAATATTCGCGCCGTGCGCGCAGGATTCCTCAGTTTCGACCCGGGCCCCGCGACGCTCGATGCCATCACCACGAAGTTTGCCTTTCATCACCTGCCCGATTTCTGGAAGGCAATGGCGCTCGTGCGCCTCAACCGGATGCTGAAGCCGGGCGGGCGGCTGTTCCTGCGCGACGTGATCTTCTCGTTCCTGCCGGCGGAGGCTCCGCACGCCGTAGAACAATGGATCGGCTGGATGCTCGCGAATACCGGCTACGCCCGCTCGGAGGTCGTGACACACGTCCGCGACGAGCACAGCACGTTCGCCTGGATCATCGAAGGGCTGCTGGAGCGCACCGGATTCGGCCTGCGCTGGTCCAGCGTCGATGGTCCGACCTACGCCAGCTACTATGCCGAGAAGATGACGACCGTTTAGTCCGCTAGCCTGCTGGCGGCACCCAGCTGCCGTCCCTGCAGCATGACGCCGCTCGACGCCTGCTCCGGCGCCGCCTGCAGCGAGGCGCGGTCGGCCGAGAAGTCCGTCGCGGCAATGAGGGCGGCGATCAGCACGAGGCAGAGCAGGCCCACCGCGGCGGCGCGGCCCATGCCGACCGTCGGCCGCTCCTGCGCCGCGACATCGGCGGGCAGCTCCTTGCGGCCGTTCACCATCGACTTCACCAGATTCTCGCCGGTGAGGAACCATTCGACCGCGACCCCTGCGATATGGACGCAGATGAGGCCGATCAGCAGGTTGGCGACGAGCGAATGAACGGTGCCGAGGGCGCCGGTCTCACCTACCGATATCAGATGCGCGAACGGGCCGGCCGCATGGCGGCCGGAGGCAAAGAGGCCGGTCGCGATCATGACGGCCAGCGCCGTCAGCAGTACCACGATCATCCAGCCGCCGAGCGGATTGTGGCCGACAGCGGATGGCGGCTGCAGCCGCCGCAGGCGGTCGAGATAGGTCCTGACCGTCGGCCAGGGCCGCACGAAATCGACGAAGCGGGAGCGTGGGCTGCCGATGAACCCCCAGAGCAGGCGGAACAGCAGCAACCCGGCGATCGCAAAGCCCGCGACGAAGTGGATGACGGTCTCGATGCCGCCGCGGGGGCCGATCAGGAACAGATTCGTGCCGACCAGCAGCACGAGGAGCCAGTGGAACAGGCGGGTCGGCAGATCCCAGATCTGCGCTGCCCGGAACGATTCAGTCGGCATGGGAACTCCCCGGTGGCCTCTGATGCATGTGGTTTTAATCGCGTGCGTCGTAAATTCCGTCTTGCGTCGGGTGCAGGGCCGCCGCTCCAAAGCGACATGGCGAACGGGCGGCGCCGGCAAATAGCTATCGATCGCAATGGCTCAAGGCGCGTTTCCTTGGCACGGGAGCACCGCCGCAGCCAGAAAGCTACTCGTCGGACAGCCGCTTTTCCCGCTTCCGCTTGATGGCGGAGCGCTGCCGTTTCGCTTCCAGCCGCCGCCGCCGCGAGCCCGCCGTCGGCCGCGTGGGGCGACGCGGCACCGGCGGGACGGCGGCGCGCCGGATCATCTCGACGAGGCGCTCGCGCGCATCCTGCCGGTTGCGCTCCTGCGTCCGGTGACGCTGGGCGGTGATGAGGAGCACCCCTTCCTGGGTCAGCCGCCGGCCGGCCAGCCGCTCCAGCCGGTCGCGAACGTCGGCCGGCAATGTCGGCGAGCGGCGAACGTCGAAGCGAAGCTCCACGGCCGTGGACAGCTTGTTGACGTTCTGACCGCCGGGACCGGAGGCCCGCACGAAGCTCTCCTCGATCTCCTGCTCGTCGATGGCGATGCGGTCGGTGATGCGGATCATGGCCGGCAACCTACCCGATCGGGCGCGCGTTAACCAAGAATCAACCCTGACCGTCATAAGGTTCGCTGCCGCGCCCCTCATCGGATACGCACTGCCATGCCGTACATCTCTTCGGGCAACCGCCGGGTCTGGATCCTGAGCGTCTGGCTTGCGGCGAGCCTGCTGCTGTTGATCGTCGGACTGGCCCGCGGCTCGACAGTCGCAGCAAGATCGGCGCCGTCATCGACCACGGCTTCGCCGGCGACTGCGTCCCACGCCTAACGGGCGGAGGCGCGGCACGCGCCTCCGAGTCGGCTCAATTCAAACTGTCGCTATGCGGCTTCCTTGCTGCATCCGGATGCCGGCGATAGGTTGCCCTTTTCCGCGCAAACCTCCGGAAAGGGCCGCCGCTTCCTCGCCATGCCTGAGATCGCCGTCTCCATCCTCGGCATCACCGGCCTGCTCGCTCTGACCAGCCTGCTGCCGCCCTTCGCCAACCGGCTCAACCTGCCGCTGTCGGCAATGCTGGCAGGGGTCGGCTGCGCCCTCGGCGCCCTCGTCAGCGTCGGCCGCCTGATCCCAGACGGCGGCCTCCTCGGCGACTTCTTCGCCGCGCTCCGCAGCTTCGAGATTTCGCCGGAGGCGCTGCTCTATGTCTTTCTGCCGACCCTCCTCTTCGAGACGGCGCTGGCGATCGACGTGCGGCGGCTGCTCGACGACCTGGCGCCCATCCTTCTGATGGCCGTCGTCGCCGTGATCGTGTGCATGCTCGTTGTCGGCTTGGCCCTCGATGCGATCGCCGATGTCGGCCTGGTGACCTGCCTGCTGCTGGGCGCCATCGTCGCCACCACCGATCCGGTGGCCGTCGTCGGCGTCTTCCGCGATCTCGGGGCGCCCCGCCGGCTCTCGATCCTCGTCGAGGGCGAAAGCCTGTTCAACGACGCGGCCGCCATTGCCTTGTTCTCGCTCTTGATGGCGATGCTGACCGACCCGACGAAGGCCGATGCGCTCGGGACCACGGTCGACCTGTTCAAGGGCTTTCTCGGAGGCGCGCTCGTGGGCGCCCTCGCGGCGCGTGGGGCCTTCGCGCTCTTCGGCCTGCTCCATGGCTTGCGGCTGGCCGAAATCACCTTGACCGTCGTCCTCGCCTACTTCGTCTACGTGATCGCCGAGCGCTACTTCCATGTCTCCGGCGTCGTCGCCGTCGTGGTCGCCGGCCTGGTCACGGGCTGGCAGGGCCGCATCCGCATCACGCCCTCGACCTGGGACAGCCTCATCGACACCTGGGCGCAGCTCGGCTTCTGGGCCAGCTCGCTGATCTTCCTCTTCGCCGCCATGCTGGTGCCGCGCCTGCTGGCCGATGTCGGCTGGGACGACGTCCTGCTCCTGGTCATGCTCTTCGCTGCGACCCTCGCCGCCCGCGCCATCGTGCTCTACGGGCTGCTGCCGCTGCTCAGCCTGGCCGGGATGGCCGACCGCGTCAGCGACGCCTTCAAGCTGGTCATCCTGTGGGGCGGTCTGCGCGGGGCGGTCTCGCTGGCACTGGCCCTGGCGGTCAGCGAGAACGATGCGCTGCCCGGGGCGGTGCGCCATTTCGTGGCCGTCCTGACCACCAGCTACGTGCTTGCGACGCTTTTGATCAACGGCACGACGCTGCGGCCGCTGCTGCGTCTGCTGCGCCTGGACCAGCTCTCGCCTGTCGATCGCGCCGTGCGCGACCGCGCCCTGATGCTGTCGCTCGGCTCGATTCGCGAGCAGATCGAAGAGGTCGCGGCCGCCGACCAGATCGAGCGATCGGCCATGGCGCGCGTCTGCGAAAGCTTCACCGAGCGCATCGCCACGGTGCGCATGGAAACGGCGAGCACGGACATCCTCAGCGAGGTCGAGCTGCTGCAGATCGGCCTGATCACGCTCGCCACCCGCGAGCAGGAGCTCTACCTCGAGCGCTTCAAGGAACGCGTGCTGTCGCGCAAGAGCGTCCAGGTCCTCATCGCCCGCGCCGGCTGGATGCAGGACGGTGCCAAGACCGCTGGCCGCGAGGGCTACGATGCCGCCATGCGCCGCGCCATGGGCTTCACCCTGAGCTTCCGCCTCGCCCTCAGGCTGCACTACTACACGGGGATCAGCTACTGGCTGGCGCAGGAGCTGGCCGACCGCTTCGAGCGCCTCCTCATCATCCGCATGGGGCTGCAGCAGCTTCTCACCTTCAACGAACGGCAGCTGACGCCGATGCTGGGGGCCCCCGTCGGCGAACAGCTGACCATCATCCTGGGCGGCCGGATCACGGCGATCGAACAGGCGCTGGCCGCGCTTCGCCTGCAGTTCCCGAGCTTCGCCCAGACACTCGAGAGCCGCTATCTCGACCGCGTCGCCGCTAGGCTGGAAGGTTCGGAGTATGACGAGATGCTGCGCGGTTCCGTCATCAGCCGCGAAGTCTACAACGACCTCGAGCGCCGCCTCGGCGAGCGCTGGGCGCGGCTCGACCGCCGCCCCACCCTCGACATGGAGCTGCGCCGCGAGCAGCTGATCGGTCGCGTGCCGCTGTTCGCCGAGCTGGAGGAGCAGCGGCTGCGCGACATCGCCCGCCTGCTGCGGCCACGGCTGGCGCTGCCGGGCGAGCGGATCATCACCAAGGGCCGGCGTGGCGATGCCATGTACTTCATCGCCTCGGGCGCCGTCGAGGTGCAGCTGAGCCCGGCGCCGATCCGCCTCGGTACCGGCGACTTCATCGGCGAGATCGCGCTCGTCACCCACCAGCCGCGCACGGCCGACGTGGTCGCCCTCGGCTACTGCCACCTGCTCGTCTTGCGGGAGCGCGATTTCGAGCGGCTGCTGACCGCCAACGAGGCCCTGCGCGCGCGGATCAGCGACGTCGCGCGCCAGCGCCTCGGCGTGGCGCCGGCGGCGCTATGACGAGAGCCGCTTGACGAAGACGATCTTGCCGTCGCCCGGGGCGTAGAAGTCGGGAAACTCGGCCGCCAGCCGGTAGCCCGAGCGTTGGTAGAACAGCCGCGTCGGCGTGTACTGCGCCCGCGACGAGGTGTCGACATACATCGCCGAAGCGCCCAAGTCGCGCGCCGCCGTCTCGGCCAGCGCGAGCAGGCGGCGGCCGAGCCCGCTGCGCTGCGCCGTCGGCCGGACCACGATCCAATAGAGATCGAAGCTGGATTGGGTGAGCGGGATCGGCCCGAAGCAGCAGTAGCCGTCGAGCCGTCCCGCGCGGTCGGCGAGAACGAAGCGATAGTCGCTCGCCGGTCCGCGGGCGAGGCGTTCCTCCACCAGTTCGCCGGCGACCGCGACCTCTGCGGCAGAGAAGAATCCGGTGGCCGCCACGAGTTCCGTCACCGCCGCGACATCGCTCGCCCGCACGGCATCGCGAAAGGTGAGCGGTTGCGGCTCGGCAAGGTCGCCGTCCACGACGGGCGCCTTCTCGATCGAAAACAGCGAGTCGGGCGTCATGTCGGCGCCTAACCCGGAAGCGCCTGCGGCATCGCGGCCGCTGTCGTCTGCTCGCCCGGCAGCCGCTGGCGGGTGGCCGGCAGGTCGCCCATGATCCGCCTGACAACGTCGGCGAGACCGAGGCCGGCGCGGGCCGCCGCCGCCGCGAAGCCGGCATCCGGCGACAGGCAGGGATTGACGTTGATCTCGAGCACCCACGGGCGGCCGTCATTGTCGACCCGGCAATCGACGCGCGCATAGCCGCGCAGCCGGAAGAGCCGCCAGCAGGCTTCGGCGATCATCGCCAGGCGATCGAGCAGCGGCCGATCGGCCGCATCGAAGTCGAACCGCCGCACGGTGTTGGAGAACTCGAACGACCCGGCATGCCACTTGGCGGCATAGTCGACGATCCGCCGCTTGCCGGCCGGGTAGTCGACGAACAGCATCTCGGCCGGCGGCAGCAGCTCGACGCCGGCGGGCGCCGCGAGCAGCGACAGGTTGAATTCGCGCCCGTCGATGAAGCGCTCCGCGAACCAGTCGCCGCCGTAGCGGCGCTGCCGGCGCCGGGCGACCCCCGCCACTTTGCGCCCATCATCGACGACCGAGCCGTCGTCGATGCCGATCGAGGCGTGCTCCCACACCGACTTGACGATGTAGGGCCCGGCGAAATCCGGTTCCGGCAGGTTCTGCGGCCCGCCTTCGACCCAGGGCGGCGTGTCGATCCCGGCGGCATCGAGCAGCCGCTTGGCGAGCGGCTTGTTGGAGGTCAGGTAGATCGCCTCGCTGCCGGCGCCGGTATAGGCCAGGCCGAGGGACTCGTAGAGCGCCGGGGCCAGGTGGATGAGGCGGCCAAGGCCTTCGACCGACTCCACCAGATTGAAGACGAACGCCGGCCGCAGATGCAGCAGCCGCTGCCGCACCGCCTCCAGGTCCAGGGTCAGCGGGACGGCGACCGGCGCGAAGCCCAGCGACGTCAGCGCCTGCTGCACGGTGTCGACCTCGACGAGGACGTCCTGCTCGTCCGGCGCCGCGTCGGCGGCCACCGCCCCGTAGACGACGGCGACGCGCGACGAGCGCCGCGCCTTGATCGGAACGATCATCGCCGGTCACTCCGCGGCGACGCGGGCGCCGGCCGCCAGCCCGTGACGCCGAAGCGCCGACTCGACGATGCGGCCGATGAGCGCGTCATAGGAGGTGCCGGCCAGCGTGCACATGATCGGCAGGTCCGAGTGGGTCGGATGCAGACCCGCCAGCGGGTTGACCTCGAGAAACATGTGCTGCCCCCAGGCGTCCTGCCGCAGGTCGACCCGGCCGCCGTCCCGGCAGTCGAGCGCCCGCCACGCGGCGAGCGCCACATCGGCGGCCGCGTGGGCGTCGGCATCGTCGACCAGTCGATAATGCACCCGGCTCTCGCATTCCTCCTTGTTGACGTAGGAGTAGACGCCGGCCTCGGCGCGCTCCGTCAGCACGACTTCCATGACGGCCACGGCGGCCGCCGCGACGCCGGAGCCGGTGATGCCGACCGTGAACTCGCGGCCCGGCAGGAAGCTTTCGACCAGGACCGGCTGGCGATGACGGTCGAGCAGCTGCCGGCAGACCTTGCGCAGGGCCGTCGCCGAGCCGACTCGCGATGCCGGCGAAACGCCCTTGCCCGTGCCCTCGGCGATCGGCTTGGCGAAGAGCGGGAACGGCAGGCGGATACCGCCGATATCGGCCAGGGCCTCGACCACTGCGAAGGGTGCCGTCGGCACGCCGCTGTCGCGCACGACGCGCTTGGCCATCCCTTTGTGCAAAGTGAGCGCCATGCCCAGCGGATCCGAGAAGGTGTAGGG
>JBKOWC010000241.1:0-6429 GCA_046724215.1 Pseudomonadota bacterium
TCGGCCTTGCGCAGCAGCAGCACGGCGACGACGGCGACCGTCAGCACGATGCCGAGCAGGAAGAAGGTGTCGCCGTAGCCCATGAGGAAGGCCTGCCGGCGCACGTCGCGGCCGACCGCCACCACGGCCTCGCGCCAGGCCTGCGCCGGGTCGGCGACGCCGTGGCTCAAGAAATAATGGGTGAGCTGCGCGAGCCGCGCCCGCGTCGCGTCGTCGAACACCGATACCGAGTCGCTGAGGACGTTGGAGTGGAACTGCTCGCGCTTGGTGACGAAGGTCTGCAGCACGGCGATGCCGATGGCGCCGCCGAGGTTGCGCATCATGTTGAAGAGCGACGAGGCAGAGCCGGCGTTCTCCCGCTCGATCCCGGCGGTGGCGATGGCGCCCAGCGGCGCCAGCACGAGGGCCTGGCCGACGGCGCGCACGATGTTCGGCCACAGCAGCTGATCGCCCGCGACGTCCGGGCTGATGTAGATGTTCATGAAGTTGCTGACCGCAAACAGCGCGATGCCGAAGGCGACGAGCCAGCGCACATCGATCATGCGCATCAGCCGCGGCACCAGCGGGATGATCAGCAGCTGCGGGAGGCCATACCAGGCCAGGACCTCGCCAATCTGCTCGGCGTTGTAGCCCTGCGTCTGCGAGAGATAGAGCGGCAGGATGAAGGAAGACCCGTAGAGCGCGGCGCCCAGCAGCACGTTGGCGACGGTGCCCAGGCCGAAGTTGCGGCGGAACAGCAGGCGCAGGTTGAGCAGCGGCTTGCGGCTGGTGAACTCGATCCACAGGAAGAGCGCTAGCGACACGGCCGCGATGATCGCCAGTCGCACGATGAAGGGCGAACCGAACCAGTCGTCCTTGTTGCCCTCCTCGAGCACGGTCTCCAGCGAGCCGAGGCCGATCGACATGGCGACGATGCCGGCCCAATCGCCTTCCCGAAGCAGCCCGAGCCGCATCGGCGCCGGCTCCAGCGCGTACCAAAGCATGGCCAGCATGACCATGCCCGGCACCAGGTTCACGTAGAAGACGTACTGCCAGCCGTAGTTCTCGTTGAGATAGCCGCCGATCGTCGGGCCGATGGCCGGCGCGAACGTCGCCGAGAGCGCGAACAGCGCCATGCCGATCGGCTGCTTCGCGCGCGGCAGCAGCGTGATGATGATGTTGAAGGCAAGCGGAATCAGCACGCCGCCGGCGAAGCCCTGGATCGCCCGCAGCACGATCATCTGCCCGAGGTTCTGCGCGAAGGCGCAGGCCACGGAGAAGACGAGGAAGAGCACCGTGTTGACGAGCAGATATCGCCGCATCGAGAACACGACGGCGAGCCAGCCGCTCAAGGGAATGACGATGATCTCCGTCACCAGGTAGGAGGTCGACACCCAGCCGCCGTCGTCGATGCCGGCGCCGATGGCGCCCTGAATGTCGGCGAGCGACGAGTTGACGATCTGGATGTTGAGCACGGCGAGGAAGGCGCCGAGCGCGGCGCCGACGACCGCAAGCCAGGTCTTCGCCGTGACCTTGCTCTCGGCGTTGTCGTTGGCCGGAACCGCCGCCGTCGCGAAGCGCGACGCGGCGGGAACCAACGGACCGCGGATATCGATGGCCGACATGGCCGCCCCTTGCTCGCGCGGGTCGTTCAGCGCGCGACCGCCTGGCCGCCGACCGCGGTGCTGGCGAGGCGGCTGCGGTTGCTGTTGCCGCCCTGGTCGGCGAGCACAGTGGCCTTGGTGTCGATCGTCGCCTCGACCGACATGCCCGCGCGCAGCAGGCCGACGAGCGGATCGCCGCGGTCGAGCGCGATCTTCACGGGGATGCGCTGCACGATCTTCGTGAAGTTGCCGGTCGCGTTGTCCGGCGGCAGCAGGCTGAACTCGAGGCCGCTCGCCGGCGAGAGGCTGTCGACGTGCCCGCGGATGGCGGCGCCCGGGAAGGTGTCGACCGCGACCGTCACCGGCTCGCCGTCGCGCACATGCGTCAGCTGCGTCTCCTTGAAGTTGGCGACGACATAAACGGCCTGCAGCGGCACCACCGCCATCAACTGCGTCCCCGCCTGCACATACTGTCCGACACGCAGTGACCGCGCGCCGACCGTGCCGTCGATCGGCGCGGTAATGGTCGTGTAGCCGAGATTGAGCTTGGCCTGATCCAGAACGGCGTCGTCGCGCTTCAGCTGCGTCTCGGCCTGCGCTCGCTGGGTGCGCAGCACCTCGACTTGCTGCTGCGCCGCCACGAGCACCGCGCGGTTGTGCTGCAGCTGCGCCGTGTCCGAACGCAGGGTCGCATCGGCCTGCTGGGCGCGCTGCACCGTGCCCCACCCGGTGTTCCGCAGGTTCTGGTAGCGCTCATAATCCTGGTGCGCGAAGTCGAGCGCCGCCTGGGCGGAGGCGATGTCGGCGTTCGCCTGGTCGATCACCGACTGCTGCAGCGCCAGCTGGGCGTGGAGGTTGCGGATGCCGGCCTCGGCGTTCGCCACGTCGGCCTGCGCCTGGGCGAGCGCGGTGTTGAAATCGCGGTCGTCGATGCGGGCCAGGATCTGGCCGGCCGTGACCGCCTGGTTGTCGTCGACCAGCACCGCCGCGATGTAACCGGAGACCTTGGGCGCGATGATCGTGTAGTCGGCCTTCACGTAGGCGTCGTCGGTCGACTGGACATAGCGGCCGGTCTCGAACCAATACCAGCCGAAGCCGGCGGCGCCGGCGACGACCGCCAGGGCCGCGACGCTGCCGAGAGCCTGTTTCCAGATGCGACGCATGGGAGCCTCCGGTCGCCCTTGTTACTGTACGGTACGGTACATAGTCAGGATAGACCTGCAGTCAAGACATCCATAAGGTCGCACCCATGCGCGTCATGCATGCCCGACTCTCGACTTTGCAGCATGAAATTTAGTAAGGTACGTCGATACTTTGGCTCAGCGGCAAGGCGCTTCGACTTGCGAAACCGACCGCCAGCACCAGATAGAGTTGCGTACCGAACGGTACATTACACAGTTGGAGCCAGCCATGGCACCTGCCACGAAGCCCAGGATCGACGACAGCCCGCCGCCGGCGCGGCCGCGCCAGCGCCGGTCGCCCGCGGCCCAGCGCGAGGCGATCCTGCAGGCGGCGAGCGACGTCTTCCTCGAGCGCGGCTATGCCGGCGCCAGCATCGACGCGGTGGTCGAGCGTGCCGGCGGCTCCAAGGCCACGGTCTATGCGCTCTTCGGCAACAAGGAGGGGCTGCTGACGGCCCTGGTGGCGCAGGGCGCCGAGAGCCTGGCGGCGTTCATGGACGCCCTGCCGGCCGGCGCCTCGCTCGAGGAGAACCTGCGGGCCATCGGCCGCAGCTACCTGCAGCTCATTCTGCAGCCTAAGCGCATCGCACTCTACCGCCTGGTCTCGGGCGAAAGCGGCCGCTGCCCGCAGATCGGCGACATCTTCTACCGCACGGGACCGCAGGCCGTGGCCCTGCGCGTCGCCGAGTTCTTCCGCGCCGCGGAAGCGCGCGGCCTGATGCAAACGGACGATCCCGAGCGGCTCGCGCACTTCTTCATCGACGCGGTGCGCGGCGACCACCACAACCGCGTGATTTTCAACCCTACGCGCATGCCGACGCCCCAGGAGATCGAACAGCACCTCGACTTCGTCGTCCGCACCTTCCTGCGCTCCTGCGCGCCGGGCACAGGGCAGCGATAGGCACCTGTAGGGGCGGGTCTAAGACCCGCCCTGGCGCCGGAGTCAATCCAGCCGCAGGGCGGGCTCAGACCCGCCCCTACAAGCCTCCGCTACAGCGTCAGCGCCGGGCAGCCGGCCTTGGCGACGGCGTCGCGATGCGCCGCGAGGAACGCCTGATAGCGTGCTCCTGCCGGCGTCTGCAGCGGCTTCAGCTCGGGCAAGTGCAGCTCGGCAGCGCCCTCCGGGCAGCGGCCGAGGGCCAGCAATGTGAGGCCGTGATAGAAGTGCGCGGTGTAAAGCGTCGGCAGCTGCTTCAAGGCGGCGTCGAAATCGGCGAGCGCCGGCTGGTAGGCGGCCTGGATGAAGCGCAGCTTCCCGCGTGCCTGGTAGCTCCTGCCCAGGATCTGCTTCGCCGGCATCGTGACTGACAGGGTCTCCGTGCCGCGCCCCGGCGGTCCCTTGCGGCTGATCTCCATGATCGCCTTGGTCCCCAGCGTCTCCTTGATATCGCTGACGTTGGCGGCCAGAACGCGATTGAGGTCGGCGAGCGCGTCGGCGTCGTCGCC
Source organism: Pseudomonadota bacterium (assembly GCA_046724215.1). Lineage (GTDB taxonomy): Bacteria > Pseudomonadota > Alphaproteobacteria > Dongiales > Dongiaceae > JBKOWC01. Next base: position 4,211 of record JBKOWC010000241.1, read on the forward strand.
GCTGTCCACGCGCGTCACGCCGCGGCTGGAGAGCGCCGGCCAGTAACTTGGATTGAGCTTCAGCGCCTCGTCGTAGTCGGCGATCGCCGCCGCATAGTCGCCGCCGATATAGTGGGCGTCGCCGCGCACCGTGAAAACATAGGTTGAATGATCGAGCCCATGCGCGATGGCCTGCGAGTAATCGTCCACGGCCTTCTGCAGTTGGCCGGCGCGCATCCAGATCGTCGCGCGGACCAGGTAGGCCGCCCCGTAGTCGGGATCGTCCGAGATGGCCGAGTTGATCCAGCCGAGCGCGCCCGAAAGATTTCCGGAATTGAGATCTTGCTCGGCGTACTGGACGTCGTATTGATTTGCCAGGCTAGGGTCCGCACCCGCCGCCACCGCCAGCACGACGGCGAGCCCGACCACGATCCATCGCATGTCCCACCCCCACGCCGGGATTCTTCTTGCCCGTCAGTCTAGCACGGAATTCCTACTTCCTCTCCTTTCGGCAGAAAGAAAGACTCACCGCAGAGACACAGAGAACACAGAGAAGGCAAGAAACCGCAGATGGACGCGGATGAACGCAGACAGGAAATTATCGCGCGCTTTCGGCGCGCAACCGGCTCATCTGCGTTCATCCATTCTGATCTGCGTCCATCGGCGGATTCCCTCTTCCTCCCTTCTCCGTGTCCTCTGTGTCTCCGTGGTGAAATCCCTCCTTGGTCGATATGGGCCGGCTCTCTCCGGTGCGGCTCCGCAGTTGCGGCCGCCGCGGTTTTCGGTATCCAATCGCGCTTCGGTCGCCAGGGGAGCGCCCGCATGAACGAAACGTCGTCCCGCCTGTGAGCGCGTTCGTCGTCGCCGCGATCGTATTCGTCTGCGTCTCCGGCGGCGCGGTGCTCGGGTTGTTCCTGCGCGGCCTCCTGCCCGGGCATCATCTGGGCGAGGACACGAAGGACGTGGTGCGGCTGGCCACGGGGCTGGTCGCGACGATGGCGGCGCTCGTCCTCGGCCTGCTCGTCGCCTCGGCCAAGGGTTCCTACGACGCGCAGAAGAACGGCCTCGACGAGATCACGGCGAATGTGGCCCTGCTCGATCGCACGCTCGGGCAGTATGGCGCGCCGGCGCAGCAGGCGCGGGCCATCCTCCGCCGCACCGTCGCCGGCGCCATCGCGAAGCTGTGGCCGGCCGATGCGTCGGCCGTGCCCACCCTCGGCGCCGCCGAGACGACGGCCGGCGGCGAATCCCTCTACGCCAACGTCCTGGCGCTGGCGCCGGCCACCGATGCCGAGCGCGTGCTGCAGGCCCAGGCGCTGCGCATCGCCGCCGATCTCGCCCATGCGCGCCTGCTGCTGGTGGCGCAGCAGGAGACGGCGCCCGTCTCCGCCGTGTTCCTGGTGATCCTGACCTCCTGGCTCGTCGTGCTCTTCGCCAGCTTCGGCCTCTTCGCGCCGCGCAACGCCACGGTGATGGCGGCGTTCCTGATCTCCGCCCTCTCGGTCTCCGGCGCCATCTTCCTCATCCTCGAGCTCGAGCGTCCCTTCGGCGGCCTGATCCAGATCTCCAGCGCTCCCCTCCGCAACGCCCTCGCCCTGCTCGGCGATTAGCGCGCGGCGCCAATTTCGCCCCCGGCGTGTCGGGCGTCACACCGGGCCGCGCTGCCGCCGCCCATATCCAGCCCATCGGAAGGCGCGAGTCCGCGCGCACCGCAGCTGGAGACAGATCATGAAAGCCTTCATGCCCGCCGGCCGCCTGGCTCGCACCGGCCTGGCGCTCGCGGCGCTCGTGTCCCTCGCGTCCGTCGCCGGTCCGGCGGCGGCCGACGACTGGGACCATCACCGCTACCACCACGACAACGGCTTCTTCGCGTTGCAGTTCGGCTCGCCCGGCTACTACGCGCCGGCGCCCGCCTGCTACTACGTGCAGCCGTCGCCCTACTACCCGCCGCGCCTCTATTGCCCGGGACCGGCCTATTACGCACCGCCGGCCGTGAACTTCGGCGTCGTGATCCCCTTCGGCCACCACCACTGACGCGCGGGGGTGGAGGGGGCGGGACCCTACGCCCCCGCCCCCGCCAGCGCCGTGCAGTCGATCTCGATGTCGAACTCCATCGGCCAGGAGGCGACGGGCACGAAGGTGCGGGACGGCGGGTCCTGCGGGAAATAGCGCGCATAGACGCGGTTGATGGCGCCGTAGTAGGCGGCATTGGCCGCATAGACCCGCACCATCAGCGCCTG
>JBKOWC010000105.1:0-11153 GCA_046724215.1 Pseudomonadota bacterium
TCGAAGCACTCGATCATGTCGTTGACTTCGATGTTGTCGTAGTTCTCGAACGCCATGCCGCACTCGTAGCCTTCCTTGACCTCGCGCACTTCGTCCTTGAAGCGCTTGAGCGTCTTCAGGCTGCCTTCGTGGATGACGACGTCGTCGCGCAGCAACCGCACCTTGGCGCCGCGCTTGACCGTGCCCTCCGTGACCATGCAGCCCGCCACCTTGCCGACCTTGCTGATGTTGAAGACCTCGCGGATCTGGGCGTAGCCGAGGAAGCGCTCGCGCAGCGTCGGCGCCAGCATGCCCTTCACCGCCGCGGTGATGTCGTCGATCACGTTGTAGATGATCGAGTAGTAGCGGATGTCGACGCCGTCGCGACGGGCCATCTCGCGCGCCTGCGGATTGGCGCGGACGTTGAAGCCGATGATCATGGCGTTGGAGGCGCGCGCCAAGGTCACGTCGGATTCGTTGATGCCGCCGACGGCCGCATGCAGCACGCGCACGGAAACTTCCTCGCCGCTCAGCTTCGACAGGCTGCCGGTTATGGCCTCGAGCGAGCCCTGCACGTCCGACTTGACGAGGATCGGCAGCTCCTTGCTTTCGCCGGCGGCGATCTTCGTGAACATCTGCTCGAGCGTGCCGCGGCCGGATGCCTTGGCCTGCGCCTCGCGCTGCCGCTGGCGCCGGAACTCGCTGACCTGCCGCGCCCGGTTCTCGTTCTCGACGACGACGAACTGCTCGCCGGGCAGCGGTGCTCCCTGCAGGCCGAGGACCTCGATCGGCATCGACGGGCCCGCCTCGGCGACGCTGTCGCCGCGGTCGGTGAGAAGGGCGCGCACACGACCCCATTCGCTGCCGGCGACGAAGATGTCGCCGACATGGATCGTCCCGCGCTGAACCAGAAGCGTGGCGACCGCACCGCGCCCGCGCTCGAGCCGCGCCTCGATCACCGAGCCGGAGCCCGGCCGGTCCGGATTGGCCGTGAGCTCGAGGATTTCCGCCTGCAGGAGGATCGCCTCCTCGAGCTTGTCGAGATTGATCTTCTCCTTTGCCGAAACCTCGACGATCTGCACGTCGCCGCCGAGTTCCTCCGGCACGATGCCGTGCTGCAGCAGCTCCTGCCGGATGCGCTCCGGCTTGGCGTCGGGCTTGTCGATCTTGTTGACGGCGACGATGATCGGCACTCTCGCCGCCTTGGCGTGATGGATCGCCTCGATCGTCTGCTGCATCACGCCGTCGTCGGCGGCGACCACCAGGATGACGATGTCGGTCACCGTCGCCCCGCGGGCGCGCATTTCGGTAAAGGCGGCATGGCCGGGCGTGTCGATGAAGGTGATGCGCTGGCCGGACGGCCGGATCACCTGGTAGGCGCCGATATGCTGGGTGATGCCGCCGGCCTCGTGAGCGGCGACGTCGGTCTGCCGCATCGCGTCGAGCAGCGAGGTCTTGCCGTGGTCGACGTGGCCCATGACCGTCACCACCGGCGCGCGCGGCTGCAGGGTCTCCGGCGCGTCCGCCTGCGCATCGAGACCGATCTCGATGTCGGCCGCCGACACGCGGCGCACGCGATGGCCGAATTCCCCGACCAGGAGCTCGGCCGTATCGGCGTCGAGCGGCTGGTTGATGGTAGCCATGACGCCATTCTTCATCAGCGCCTTGATCACGTCCGCGCTGCGCTCGGCCATGCGATTGGCCAGTTCCTGCACGGTGATCGTCTCGGGAATCACGACGTCGCGGATCACCTTCTGGCCCTCGCTACGCATCGCCAGGGCGCGCTGCTTCTCCTTCTCGCGGGCGCGCCGCACCGATGCCAGACTGCGGATGCGCTCGTCGCTGGTGTCGTCGAGCGCCTGAACGATCGTCATCTTGCCGGCGCGCCGCCGCGGCTCGCCGCGCCGCACGGCCGTCACCGGTTTGGCCGCCGAAAGCTTGCCGCCCGGGCGCTTTACCTTGGGCGATTCCTCTTCCTCCTCGGCCGCCATCTCCTCGACGGTGGCAGGCTTGGCCGGCCGCGCAACGGCGCCGGGAGAGGCCGGCGACTCGGCCTCCGCGGCCGCCGGTTTCGCCGGCGGCGCGGTCGCGCCGGCATCCGGGACCGCCGGCGCAACAGCCGGCGACGCGGACGCCTTGGAGCGCTCTTCTTCCTGGCGCCGCGCTTCTTCCGCGGCGGCGCGCTGCCGTTCGTCCTCTTCGGCCTGCCGGCGCATCTCGGCATCGAGGGCGCGCCGCAGCTCCTCGTCGCGCTTGGCGTCTTCGAGCGCGCGCAAGCGGGCCGAGCGCTCGGCCGCCGTCAGATGATGCAGGGCGGCACGCTCCTCCGCGGTGGCCTCGTGAGCCAGGGCCTCGATTGCGGCGGCGGCCTCTTCCGTCACCTCGGTCATGCGGCCGCCGGCGCCGGGCGCGAAGGTGCGCTTGCGCTTCACCTCGACGGCGACGGTCTTCGTGCGGCCGTGCGGAAAACTCTGCCGCACCTGGCCAGCATCGACGGTCTTCTTCAGCTCCAGCCGCCCGGGCCGCGACAACTTCAGGCTCTTCTTCGGTTCTTCTTCGGTGGTGCTCGTCATTTGCTTTCCGATCGTTCAAATCTTCCGCGGGGCGCGAACCCCGGCAAGGCGGCCGGCTTCGGCAACCAGCCGTTCGGCCAGGCGGCCGGGGCCCAGCGCGGCATGCACGACGTTCTCGCGACCCAGTGCCGCCGACAGCTGCTCCACGGAGAACAGCTCGATCAGCGGCACGCCGCGCCCGCCGGCCTGCAGCTTGGCGCGGCCATCGGCGGCGCCATCGGCAGCGGCCAGAAGGACCGCCGCGCGGCCGCGTGCCAGCGCGTCGCGCACCTTCTCGAATCCGGCCACCGCCTGACCGGCGCGCCGGGCCAGTCCGACGAGGTCGAGACAGCGCTGCGCCAGCAGGGCCTCCGTCCGGGCCACAAAATCCGGCGCGACCGTCACCGGCCGGCGCGCCGCCTTCGCGAACTGGCCTTTGGCGGCAGCGGCCAACGCGTCGGCAGCCGCCTTCACCCAGAGGCCGCGCCCCGGCAGCTGCTCGCCGACATCCGGCACGATCGCGCCGTCCGGACCGACCACGAAGCGGATGAGGGCCGCCTTCGGCAGCACCTCGCGGCTGACGACACAGCGCCGCAGCGGACCGCCGACCGCATCGTCCTCCGCCCGCTCTTCCACCGTGGCCGCAATCGCCTCGCCCAAGCCGTTCTCCCTTCCCGCTGCCGGCCGCTCAGCTCGCCGGCGGCGCCGCGGCCGCATCGCCTTCGAACCAGTGCGCCCGCGCGGCCATGATGATGGCGTTGGCATCCGCCTCCGACAAGCCGGCGCCGCGCAGGATGCCGTCCTTCTCGTCGATCAGCTCGGCGCTGGAGAGATCGGCGAGATCGTCGAGCGTCTTCACGCCATTTTCGCCGAGCGTGACGAGCATAGCCGGCGTCAGGCGCTCGACGCCGGCCAGCGCATCCTCGACGCCGAGTTCGCGCCGCCGCGCCGACAACCGCTCGTTCTGCTCCTGCAGGAACACGCGCGCCCGCTCGCGCAACTCGCCCGCCACGTTTTCGTCGAACCCTTCGATGCTCGCCAGTTCCTCGACGGGGACGAAGGCGACCTCCTCGATCGTCGTGAAGCCCTCGGTGACCAGCAGGTGGGCGATGACGTCGTCGACGTCGAGCGCCTCGATGAACATCTGCGAGCGTGTCCGCATCTCTTCCGAACGCCGCTCCGACTCCTCCTCCTCGGTCAGGATGTCGATGTTCCAGCCGGTCAGCATCGAGGCGAGCCGGACGTTCTGGCCGCGGCGGCCGATGGCGAGGCTGAGCTGGCTCTCGGGCACGACGACTTCGATGCGCCGGGTCTCCTCGTCGAGCACGACCTTGGCGACCTCGGCGGGGGCAAGCGCGTTGACGACGAAGGTCGCAGGATCGGGCGACCAGGGGATGATGTCGATCTTCTCGCCCTGCAGCTCGCCGACCACGGCCTGCACGCGGCTGCCGCGCATGCCGACGCAGGCGCCGACCGGATCGATGCCGCTGTCGTTCGACAGCACGGCGATCTTGGCGCGGCTGCCGGGATCGCGAGCCACCGCCTTGATCTCGATGATGCCGTCGTAGATCTCAGGCACTTCCTGGGCGAACAGCTTGGCCATGAAATCGGGATGGGTGCGGGACAGGAAGATCTGCGGCCCGCGCGGCTCCTCGCGCACGTCGTAGATCAGCGCGCGCACGCGGTCGCCGTTGCGGAAGGTCTCGCGCGGCAGCAGCTCGTCTCGCCGCAGCATGGCCTCGGCGCGGCCGAGGTCGACGCTGACGTTGCCAAACTCGACGCGCTTGACGAGGCCGTTGACGATCTCGCTCTTGCGATTCTTGTACTCGTCGAACTGGCGCTTGCGCTCGGCCTCGCGCACCTTCTGCACGATCACCTGCTTGGCGGTCTGGGCGGCAATGCGGCCGAAATCGATGGGCGGCAGCTCGTCGACGATGAATTCCCCGGGCTTGATCTCCGGGTTGAGGCGCTGCGCCACCGGCAGCGGCAGCTGCGTCGCCTCGTTCTCGACCGTCTCCACCGCCTCGCGGTAGCGCATCAGACGGATCTCGCCGTTCTTGCGATCGATGCGCGCGCGGATGTCGTGTTCGTGCCCGTATTTCGAGCGGCCGGCCTTCTGGATCGCCTGCTCCATCGCTTCCAGCACCTCGTCGCGCTCGATGCCCTTCTCGCGGGCGACGGCGTCGGCCACCTGGAGCAGCTCGAGCCGGGGAACGGCAATGGTCGTGTCCATCACTACCTCTTCATGCCTCGTCAATGCGGATTCGCCGTCGCGGCGATGAGTTCGTCGGTGAGGACCAGCTTGGCGCGCTGAAGTTCCTGCAGGGGAAGCAGCGATTCGCCTTCCAGCGTCGCGATGCGGACGCGATCGCCCTCGAGGCCGAGCAGGCGCCCGCGAAACCGCTTGCGGCCGTCGATCGGGGCCCGCGTCTCGAGCTTGGCTTCGAAGCCGGCAAAGCGCGTGAAGTCTTCGGGCCGGGTCAGCGGGCGGTCGATGCCGGGCGAACTGACTTCCAGGGTGTAGGGACCGGCGATTGCATCCTCGACGTCGAGCAGCGCCGAGGCGGTGCGGCTGACCTCGGCACAATCGTCGACCGTCAGGGGGCGCCGGTCGCTGCGCTCGATCATGATCTGCAGGGCGCCGTTCGGGCCCCCGACGAAGGCGACGCGCACGATCTCGTATCCTGCCGCAGTGAGCGACGGGGCAATCAACCGTTCGACGGCTGCCGCCTTGTCCTGGCCCATCAATCCTCTACTCTTGCATTCGCCCCAGTTTGCCCGGGGTAACAAAAAAGGCGGGCCGCTGGCCCACCTTTTTTCTTGCGGTCCTATCATCCACCGACAGGACGTTGTTTCGAGCGCCTTATATAGGCAAGAGAACAGCCAATCGCAAGGACTTTCTATGCTTCGCGCCGGCGCGGCCGCCGCTCGAAGCACAGAAAAACGGGCCGTCTCGCCGCCGCCTGCGCCTTGCGCTGGTAGCGTGTCTCGAGCCAATCGGCCGGCGGGTCGCGCCAGTCGGCGGGACCGTTTGCCCGCCACGCGAAGTCCGGGAAGCCGGCCATCTGTTGCAGGACCCAGCGCACATAGCCGGCATCGTCCGTGGCGATGCGGAATTCGGCGCCGTCCGCCAGCAGGCGCGCAAGGAGCGCGAGATTGCCGGCGCCGACGAAGCGCCGCTTCGCGTGCCGCGTCTTGGGCCAGGGGTCGGGGAACAAAAGGAAGGCGCGCGCCAGGCAGGCCTCCGGCAGGGCCGGCAGCAGCAGCCGCGCGTCGTCGTCGAAGATGCGGACGTTGGCGAGGCCGCGGCGATCGATCTGATCGAGCAGCGCGGCCACGCCGTTGACGAAGACCTCGCAGCCGATGACGCCGACATCGGGGTGGCGCTGCGCCTGCTCGGCCAGATGCTCGCCGCTGCCGAAGCCGATCTCGAGCCAGACCTCGCGCGGCCGCGCCGCGAAGAGGGCGAAGGGATCGAGCCGCTGGCCGGGCAGCCCCACGCGCAGCCGCGGCAGCAGGCCCGCCATCAGCGCCTGCCGGCGCGGCGTGAGCGGACGCCCGATCCGCCGCCCGCGCCAGTCGACCCGGTCGCGGACCGGTCCGTCGGTCATCGCGGGCGGGAAGGTCGCCTAAGGTTCAGTTCAGGGCCGAACGCAGGCTGTCGACGAGATCGAGCCGTTCCCAGGAGAAGCCGCCGTCGGGATCGACGGGGCGGCCAAAATGGCCGTAGGCGGCGGTGCGCGCGTAGATCGGGCGGTTGAGCCCGAGATGCTCGCGGATGCCGCGCGGGCTCAAGTCGACGAGGTCGCCGAGCACCTTGACGAGACGCTCCTCGGAGACCACGCCCGTGCCGTGCGTCTCGACATAGACGGAGAGCGGCTTGGAGACGCCGATGGCGTAGGAGAGCTGGATGGTGCAGCGGTCGGCCAGTTGAGCCGCGACGATGTTCTTGGCGAGATAGCGCGCCGCATAGGCGGCCGAGCGGTCGACCTTCGTCGGGTCCTTGCCGGAGAAGGCGCCGCCGCCGTGCGGCGCGGCGCCGCCGTAGGTATCGACGATGATCTTGCGGCCCGTGAGGCCGGCATCGCCGTCGGGCCCGCCGATGACGAAGCGGCCGGTCGGATTGACGTAGAATTCGTCCTCCGGGCACATCCAGCCGGCGGGCAGCGTGTTGACCACATGCGGACGCACGATCTCGCGCACGTCCTCCTGGTCGAGGTCGCCGCTGTGCTGCGTCGAGACGACCACCGAGGTGGCGCGCACGGGCTTGCCGTTTTCGTAGAGCAGGGTCACCTGGCTCTTGGCATCGGGGCCGAGGCCCGGCTCCGCCCCGGAATGCCGCGCCTCCGACAGCGAGCGCAGGATGTTGTGGGCATAGTAGATCGGGGCCGGCATCAACCGCTCGGTCTCGCGGCAGGCGAAGCCGAACATGATGCCCTGGTCGCCGGCGCCCTCGTCCTTGTTGCCCTTGGCGTCGACGCCCTGGGCGATGTCGACCGATTGCGGATGGATGAAGATCTTCACCTTCGCCTTGTGCCAGTGGAAACCGTCCTGCTCGTAGCCGATCTCCTTGATGGCGTGGCGGACGACCTGCTCGATCTGCTCGTGGGTGACCGAGGCGGGGCCGCGGGTCTCGCCGGCGAGGAAGACTCGGTTGGTGGTCGCCATCGTCTCGACCGCGACGCGCGAATGCGGATCGGCGGTGAGGAAGGTGTCGACGATCGCGTCGGAGATGCGGTCGCAGACCTTGTCCGGATGGCCTTCCGAGACCGACTCGCTGGTGAAGAGGTAGTTGCTCCGGGGCACGGTCTTCCTTTCTCTCGTGGGGCGGCCGTCAGGCGTCGGTGCGGCGCGTCTTGCCGAGGGTCTTGGCCAGTTCGAACACGCGCTTGCGCACCTGCGGATCGCCGATCCGATAGTAGGCGCGGACGAGTTCGAGCGTTTCGCGCTTGGCCATCGGATCGGGCTCGAACGGCTCCGGCTTCGCCTCGGCGAAGCCGCGCAGGCGGCTCGGCGTCTTGGCGGCGACCGTCGAGGACATGTCTTCGAAGAAGTAGGCCACCGGCACGTCGAGCACGCGCGCCAGGTCGAAGAGACGACTCGAGCCGATGCGGTTGGCGCCGCGCTCGTATTTCTGCACCTGCTGGAAGGTGAGGCCGATGGCCTCCGCGAGCTTCTCCTGGCTCATGCCGAGCAGCGTACGGCGCAGGCGCACGCGGCCCCCGACATGCACATCGATGGGATTCGGATGTCCCAGGCTGGCCGTGCGGCCAGACGGCTTGCGTCCTCGGGCCATGACGCGACTTGCCCCGCGGCGGGTGGAATTCGGCGCTGACTCTTAGAGACCGGATATCGACGGGTCAACACGAGAATTGCTCGCGCCGTGCGTCAAATTCATTCACGCAGCGAACCGGCGCAGCGCGACGCCGACGAGTGCCGCAAGCGCCAGCAAAACGCCGAGCGTCGCATCGCCGAATCGCGCGTAGGTTGTAAGCTCCGGGGCTGGCCGCGGGAGGTCGACATCGAGGACGGCGACCGCGCCGAGCTGCGTGTGCGCCAGCACGCGGCCGTAGGCATCGACGACGCCGGAAATGCCGGTGTTGGCGGCGCGCACCAGCGGCAGCCCCTCCTCGACGGCGCGCAGCCGGGCCATGGCGAAATGCTGATAGGGCCCGGCGCTGATGCCGTACCAGCCGTCGTTGGTCAGATTGAGCAGCCATTGCGGACGGTCGCTGCGGTCGACGACCTCGCCGGGAAAGATGACCTCGTAGCAGATCAGCGGACCGACCGGCGGCAGGCCCGGAAGCCGCAGCGTCTGCCGCCCCGGCCCGGCCGAGAAATCCATGATGCCCGGCGTGAACTTGGAGATGAACGGCAGCAGCCGGTGCAGCGGCACGTATTCCCCGAACGGCACCAGATGCGACTTGTCGTAGGTGGCGACCACCTTGCCGTCGCGATCGACGGCGGCAAGGCTGTTCCACACCTGGCGCGGCCGCCCCGTCGGCGGATCCGTGCGCAGCACGCCGGTGATGACGAGCCCGCCCGCCGGCGCGACGCTGCCGAGGGCGGCGCGGACATCGGGGAAGCGCTCGAGCGGGAACGGGTTTGCCGTCTCCGACCAGATCACGTCGGTGACGCGCTCGCGGCCCGCCGGATCGGCGCTCAGGCGTAGATGGCGGGTGAGCATGTCCGCGGCAGTATCGGCGTTGCCCTTGGTCGCGGGGTCAAAGTCCCCCTGCACGAGGCGCAGCCGGACACCCTCCACCCGGCCGGCATCGGCGCCGGCGAGGCGAACGGCACCGCCGACGCCGATCGCCAGCAGCAGCACCAGTCCGCTGCCCGCCGCCGCGAGTGCCGCCAGCGGCCGCCCGCGACGGGCCTCGCCGGCGGCGGCGCGTACGCCCGTCCAATCGACCAGCAGCGCCGGGAGGCCGGCGACGGCGACGGTGACAAGACTCAGACCCCAGATTCCGGCGACCGCGGCGAACTGGTTCATCGCGTCGGAGAACGCCCAGCTGTAGCCGATGAGATTCCAGGGAAAGCCGGTGATGACCCAGGCGCGCAGCCACTCGCCGAGGGTCCAGACGGCGGCGAGCACGACGATGCGCGCCGGGCCCCGTGTCCACAGTACGCGCGCCATGCCGACCGCTACGGCCGGGAACAGCGCCATGAGCGCCGACAACCCGCCGACCGCGCCGGCTATCGCGAACGGGAGCAGCCAGCCGAACGCCGGCGCCACGGCGAGCAGCGCATTGGCAAGCCAGTAGAGGCCGGCGCAGAAATAACCGAAGCCGAAGCACCAGCCGGTGACGGCGGCCGAGCGCGCATGCGGCGCGCGGTCGATCAGCAGGACGAGGCCGGCGATGCTGACCGCCAGCACCGGCACCGCGTGGACCGGCGGCAAGGCGAGGACCGCGAAGGCGCCGAGGAGGAATGCCACGCCGCGCGCGCGCCACGGCGACAGCCGGTCGAGCCAGCCGTTGAGCCGCACGGCCATCAACCCGGCCCGCATCGCCGGACCGCCGGCGCGCGCGATCGGCGCACCCACCGAACGATCAACCATTGTCCACCGGCAGCGGCGGCAGGTTGCGGACCTTGAGGCGCTTGACCCGGCGCGGATCCGCGTCGACCACCTCGAACACGATGCCGGACGGATGCGCGATCGTCTCGCCGCGGGTCGGCACATGACCGGTCAGCGTGAACACGAGCCCGCCCAGCGTATCGATGTCCTGCTCGCGCTCCTCGTCCGACAGCACCGGTCCGACCCGCTTCTCGAACTCCTCGATAGTGGTGCGCGCATCGGCGATGAGGCTGCCGTCCGGCCGCGCCAGCATCTTCGGCCCGGGATCGACGTCATGTTCGTCGTCGATCTGGCCCACGATCTCCTCGACCACGTCCTCGATGGTCGTCAGTCCGTCGATGCCGCCGAATTCATCGATCACCAGCGCCATGTGGATGCGCGACAGCCGCATCTGCAGCAGCAGGTCGAGGGCGCGCATGGACGGTGCGACGAAGAGCAGCTCGCGCAGGATCGCCTTGAGGTCGAACGACCGCTCGCCCGTCAGGCAGGTCAGCACGTCCTTGATGTGGACCATGCCGATGACATCGTCGAGCGTCTCGCGAAAGACCGGCACCCGCGAATGCCCCTTGGTGCTGATGACCCGCACGAGTTCGTTGAGCGCGATGTCGCTGGGGACGGCGACGATGTCGGCGCGCGGGACCATGACGTCATAGGCCGTGAGGTTGCGCAGCTTCAGGATGTTGCGCAGCAGGACGCTCTCGGCCTCGGTGATCGGCGCATCGCCTTCGGTTTCGCTCTCTTCGATCAGCTCCTCGATCGTCTCGCGCAGCGTGTCGCCGTTGCGGCGCCGCAGGCGCAGGAGCCAGTTCTTCAGGTTCTGCAGCGTCGACGGCGCGCCGGGGCCGTTGTCGCCGCGCGTCGATCGCGATGCCGGCGTATCGTTCATGGCTGCGCTCAGGTCCGTCGCCCTGCGGAGCTTGCCGCGGGCGGCAAGGCATACGGGTCGGCGATGCCCAGTCCGGCCAGCACCTCGACCTCGACGCTCTCCATCGCCGCGGCCTCGGCGTCGTCGTGGTGATCGTGCCCGAGCAGATGCAGAACGCCGTGGACGATGAGATGGCTGGCATGGTCGGCCATGGACTTGCCCTGCGCAGCGGCTTCAGCCGCCACGGTTTCGCGCGCCAAGATCACGTCACCGAGGCCGATGGGCGCGCCCGGCGGCCCGACGCGCCATTCATCGGGGCTGCCGAATGATAGCACGTTGGTGGGCCTGTCCAGCCCCCGATAGTCGCGGTTGAGGCACCGCAGGACCGCGTCGTCGGCGAGCACGACCGTGAGCTCGACGGGTCGGCGGGCGCCGCGCCGGCACAACGCGGGAGGCAGGGCCCCCGCCAGCGCTGCGCCTGCCGCCCGACGAACGAGCGCGGCCGCGGCGGGGACGTCGCGGCGCCACGCCGGCGCCAGCACCCGCTCGCTGATGTCGGTCCTCCTCCTCTTCGGCACAAGTGACGCGTGGCCCGTCATCGCCTTGTCGTATCCACCTGTCCGGCGGCAGCGCGGTCGCGTTCGTCATAGGCGCGGACGATACGGCTCACCAAGGG
>JBKOWC010000014.1:0-9653 GCA_046724215.1 Pseudomonadota bacterium
CATCCCGGTGCTGATCGACGCCGTGGACGCGGCGCTTGCCAGCGGCAGCGGCCGCACGGTCGAGTTCACGCTTCCCGTGCCGGTCGAGCGCAGCTTCAGCGCCCGCGTCGAGCCGCTGCCGCGGTCGATCGCCGACGGCACGGTCGCCCTGCTGTCGCTGCACGATCTGACGCAGATGAAGCGCACGGACCGAATGCGCGCCGATTTCGTCGCCAACGCCAGCCACGAGCTGCGCACGCCGCTCAGCACCCTCGTCGGTTTCATCGAAACGCTGCGCGGCGCCGCGCGCGACGATCCCGACGCGCGCGAGCGCTTCCTCGGCATCATGCACGAGCAGGCGTTGCGCATGTCGCGGCTCGTCGCCGATCTCCTGTCGCTGTCGCGCATCGAGCTGAACGAGCACACGCCCCCGACCGGGCGCGCGGTCGTCGGCGACGTCATCCGCGCCGTGGCCGACGGCCTGCAGTTCAAGGCGGCGCAGAAGCAGATGACGATCCAGCTGGACGCCTCGGCGCCGGATGGGCGCGCCACGGCGCTGACGGCGCTGCCGCCGGTGGTCGGCGATACCGACGAACTGACGCAGGTGTTCCAGAACCTGGTCGACAACGCCATCAAATACGGTCGCACCGGATCGGCGATCCGCATCGCCGGCTGGCCGGTGGACCCGCCGCCGCCGCGGCCGGTCGCCGAGCAGCGCGCGCCCCGGCTCTTCGATCGTCCGGCCGTCGCCGTTGCCGTGATGGACAGCGGCGAGGGCATCGCGCGCGAGCATCTGCCGCGGCTGACGGAGCGCTTCTACCGGGTCGACACGGCGCGCTCGCGCGAGCTGGGCGGCACCGGCCTCGGGCTCGCCATCGTCAAGCATATCCTCAACCGCCACCGCGGCGCGCTCGAGGTCGAGAGCGTGCCGGGCCAAGGCAGCGTCTTCACCGTCTATCTGCCGGCCGCCCGCCGTGCCGGGAGCGGCGGGGTAGAGCTGGCTTCACCGAACCGACTCGGAACCGACAAATTCGGGGCACAGACCTTGCTCAGATTTTCGTTGCTCCGACCGGTGACGGGTCCCGCACGCCCCGCCTAGCCATCTGTTTTAGAACATGTTTTTTCCCGGGCCCTATTTTCGGGGCGCCGCCCCACCAGGCGCATTGTCATATATCTGTTATGATTCTGACATATCAGTTAAGCAATCGCTGAGTACGGTGACCCCGCCGCGAAGGAGCAGCTGCACCGGCAGGAGTGGGGCCGGTCGTCTCTGACGCTCCTCAATCAGTAATCGGAGGGAGACCTGAATGAAACGAATTCTCGCGATCGCCGCGCTGGCGACGCTCGCCTGGACGAGCGCCCAGGCCGGTGACATCTCGGGTGCCGGCGCCACGTTCCCGTACCCGATCTATGCCAAATGGGCGGACGCCTACAAGCAGAAGACGGGCGTCGGCCTGAACTATCAGTCGATCGGATCGGGCGGCGGCATCAAGCAGATCAAGGCCAAGACGGTCACGTTCGGCGCGTCGGACATGCCGCTGAAGCCGGACGATCTCGACAAGTCCGGCCTCGTCCAGTTCCCGATGATCATGGGCGGCGTCGTGCCGGTCGTGAACCTCAAGGGCATCAAGCCGGGCGAGATCACCCTCGACGGCGCCACCCTCGCCAGCATCTTCCTCGGCGAGATCACGAAGTGGGACGATCCCAAGATAAAGGCTCTCAACGGCAGCGTGAAGCTGCCGAGCACGGCGATCGCCGTCGTGCATCGCTCGGACGGCTCGGGCACGAGCTTCCTCTTCACGGATTTCCTCTCGAAGACCAGCCCGGAATGGAAGGACAAGATCGGCGCCAACAGCTCGGTCGAGTGGCCGGTCGGCCTCGGCGCCAAGGGCAACGAAGGCGTCGCCGGACAGACGACGCAGACCGACGGGGCCATTGGCTACGTCGAATATGCCTATGCCAAGCAGAACAAGATGACCTACACCAAGATGGTCAATGCCGACGGCAAGGTGGTGGAGCCGAAGATCGCTGCCTTCCAGGCCGCGGCCGCGGGCGTCGATTGGTCGAAGATGCCGGGATACTACGTGATCCTGACGAACCAGGCCGGCGCCGACAGCTGGCCGATCACCGGCGCCAGCTTCATCATCGTGTACAAGCAGCCGGATGATCCCGATGCCGTGAAGACGGCGCTGAAGTTCTTCGATTGGGCCTATGCGGACGGCGACAAGATGGCCGAAGCACTCGACTGTGTGCCGATCCCGGACAGCGTCGTGAGCCTCGTGAAGGCCACCTGGAAGAACGACATCAAGGACGCCAGCGGCAAGGCGATCTACTGAGCCGGCCGTTCCGAACGAAGTCTTTGACCGCACGGATGGGCCGCCCCTTGCGGCGGCCCATCCGCAACAAGACGACGAGATGCCAATGACCCAGGTCGCCATCAGAGACGCCAGCGTCCTGCGATCCGTGGAGGGGTACGGCCGGCGCCAGCGCGCCGTGGACAGCCTGTTCCGCTCCGCGACCCTGTTCTTCGCCCTGCTGGTGCTGGCGCTGCTCGGCGGCGTCATTCTCGCGCTCATCGTGGGCGCCTGGCCGGCGCTCCAGACATTCGGCTTCGGCTTCCTCGTCACCGAGGTGTGGAATCCGGTCACCGAGAAATTCGGCGGCCTGGCGCCGATCTACGGAACGCTCGTCACGTCGGCGCTCGCCATGCTGTTCGGCGTGCCCGTGAGTTTCGGCATCGCCATGTTCATCACCGAGCTGTGCCCGGCGTGGCTGAAGCGTCCGCTCGGCATCGCCATCGAACTTTTGGCCGGCATCCCCAGCATCATCTACGGCATCTGGGGCCTCTTCGTGCTGGCGCCGTTCCTGCAGCGCACCGTGCAGCCGTTCCTCATCGACACGCTCGGAAATTTGCCGCTGATCGGCAACCTCTTCGCCGGCCCGCCCTACGGCATCGGGGTCTTCACGGCCGCCATCATCCTGGGCATCATGGTCCTGCCCTTCATCACCTCCATCACCCGCGACGTCTTCGAGACCGTGCCGCCGATGCTCAAGGAATCGGCCTATGGTCTCGGCGCCACGACCTGGGAGGTCGTGTGGAAGGTCGTGCTGCCTTACGCCCGCGTCGGCGTCATCGGCGGCGTCATGCTGGGTCTCGGCCGTGCCCTCGGCGAGACCATGGCCGTGACCTTCGTCATCGGCAACGCGCACCGGATCACCAGCTCCATCCTGGCGCCGGGCACGACGATCTCCGCCGTCATCGCCAACGAGTTCACCGAGGCCGTGGGCGATCTCTACACCTCCTCGCTGATCGCCCTCGGCCTGGTCCTGTTCGTGATCACCTTCATCATTCTGGCGCTCGCCAAGATCATGCTCATGCGCATGCAGCAGCAGGCGGGGAGGTAGCCCGTGGACCTCTATCGCCGCCGCCGCGCCACCAACTATGCCGCGCTGACCATCGCCATGGCCGCCGCCGCCTTCGGCCTCTTCTGGCTGATCGCGATCCTGTGGACGCTGCTCTACAACGGCCTGAGCGCGATCAATATCTCGCTGTTCACCGAGATGACGCCACCGCCGGGCAGCGCCGGCGGCCTGCTCAACGCCATCTTCGGCAGCCTGGTGCTGACGATCGGCGGCACGCTGATCGGCACGCCGGTCGGCATGATGGCCGGCACCTATCTTGCCGAGTACGGCAAGAACAATGCGCTCGCCCAGACCATCCGCTTCATCAACGACATCCTGTTGAGCGCCCCGTCGATCGTCATCGGCCTCTTCGTCTATGTCGTGGTCGTCGCCCAGATGGGGCACTTCTCGGCCTGGGCCGGCATCGTCGCCCTTGCCATCATCGGCCTGCCCGTGGTGGTCCGCACGACCGAGGACATGCTGAACCTCGTGCCGAACGGACTGCGCGAAGCGGCGTCGGCGCTCGGCGCGCCGATGTGGAAGGTGATCACGCTGATCTCCTATCGCGCGGCGCGCAGCGGCATCTTGACGGGCATCCTGCTGGCCGTGGCGCGGATGAGCGGCGAGACCGCGCCGCTGCTGTTCACCGCCCTCAACAACCAGTTCTGGTCGGTCAACATGAACGCGCCGATGGCGAGCCTGCCGGTCACGATCTTCCAGTTCGCCCTCAGCCCCTACGAGGACTGGCAGCAGCTCGCCTGGGGCGGCGCGCTGTTGATTACGGTGACGATCCTTATCCTGAACATCGTGGCGCGGGCGCTTGCCACGATCGGGACGATGAAGCAATGAACGCGGGTCTGGCGACGCCCCAAGAATCGAGGCAACGAACCATGCGCGACAATGCCAACGGACAGAAGCAGGAAGCCGCGGCGGCCGGGGAGGGACTCCTGGAGAAGGTCAGCATCCGCAATCTCGACTTCTACTACGACAAGAACCACGCGATTAAGAACGTCAATCTGCCGCTCTACGACAAGCGGGTCACGGCCTTCATCGGTCCGTCGGGCTGCGGGAAGTCGACGCTGCTGCGCGTGCTGAACCGCATGTACGACCTCTATCCGAAGCAGCGGGCGACCGGCGAGGTGCTGCTCGACGGCAGGAACATCCTGGCGTCCGGTCAGGACCTCAACCTGCTGCGCGCACAGATCGGCATGGTCTTCCAGAAGCCGACGCCGTTCCCGATGTCGATCTACGACAACATCGCCTTCGGCATGCGGCTCTACGAGAAACTGGGCCAGTCCGAGATGGACGAGCGCGTCGAGGCGGCGCTGCGCCGGGCGGCGCTGTGGAACGAGGTCAAGGACAAGCTCAAGGCGAGCGGCCTCAGCCTCTCGGGCGGCCAGCAGCAGCGCCTGTGCATCGCCCGCGGCGTCGCCGTGAAGCCGAGCGTCCTGCTGCTCGACGAGCCCTGCTCGGCGCTCGATCCGATCTCGACCTCGAAGATCGAGGAATTGATGGACGAGCTGAAGTCCGAGTACTGCATCGCCATCGTCACGCACAACATGCAGCAGGCCGCGCGCTCCTCGGACTTTACGGCCTTCATGTATCTGGGCGAGCTGATCGAGTACGGCCCGACCGAGGCGATTTTCACCAACCCGAAGAACGAGCGGACCCAGGAATACATTACCGGGCGCTTCGGCTGAGCCGGCGCCCGGGTGAGCGTGGAGGATTGATCGGACATGGTAGCCGAACACACAGTCAAGTCATTCGATGACGAATTGAAGCGGCTGAACCAGGTGATCAGCCAGATGGGCGGGCTGGTCGAGATGCAGCTGCAGGCCGCGGTGGAAGCCCTCGTCAAGCGCGACGCCGACGCGGCGGGCAAGGTCGTGCGCGACGACGCGAAGATCGACGAACTCGAGCTGCAGTCGAGCCAGCTGGTGATCCGCCTGCTGGCGCTGCGCCAGCCCATGGCCGTCGACCTCCGCCAGATCGTCTCCGCCCTCAAGATCTCCAGCGACCTCGAGCGCATCGGCGACTACGCCGCGAACGTCGCCAAGCGGGCGATCGCGCTGTCGCAGATCCCGGCCGTGAAGCCGCTCTATACGATCCCGCGCATGGCCAGGCTCGTGCAGCAGATCATCAAGGACGTGCTCGACGCCTATGTCGAGCGCGACGCCGTCAAGGCCATCGCCGCCTGGCAGCGCGACGAGGAAGTCGACGAGATGTACACGAGCCTGTTCCGCGAGCTCCTCACCTACATGATGGAGGACCAGCGGAACATCGGGCCCTGCATCCACCTGCTGTTCATCGCCAAGAACATCGAGCGCATGGGCGATCACGCCACCAACGTGGCGGAGGACATCCACTATCTCGTGCATGGCACCCCGATCGATGCGACCCGGCCGAAGGGCGACCAGACGAGCTTCGCCATCGTTTCGCCGCCGGGCGAGCGGGCCGCCAAGGCGGCCGAGGAGGTGTGATGACGCCAAGCCCGCAGGTCCTGGTTGTCGAAGACGAATCGGCGCTCGTCACCCTGCTGCGCTACAACCTGGAACGCGAAGGCTTCCGCGTCGCCGAGGCGCGCGACGGCGAGGAGGCGCTGCTGATGGCGCGCGAGCAGAAGCCGGATCTCGTGCTGCTCGACTGGATGCTGCCGCTGCTCTCCGGCCTCGAGGTCTGCCGTCAGATGCGCCGCATGCCCGAGACGAAATCGGTGCCGATCATCATGCTGACGGCGCGCGGCGAGGAGGGCGACAAGCTGCGCGGCCTCGACAGCGGCGCCGACGACTATGTCACCAAGCCGTTCTCGCCCAGCGAACTCATCGCCCGCATCCGCGCGGCGCTGCGCCGCTCGCGCCCGACCAGCAACGGCGAGTCGCTGCAGTTCGACGATCTCACCATGGACCTTGCCGCCCACCGCGTGCGGCGGCGCGGCCGCGACATCCACCTGGGACCGACCGAGTTCCGCCTGCTCCGCTACCTGCTCGAGCACCAGGGCCGGGTGTTCAGCCGCGAACAGCTGCTCGACATGGTCTGGGGCCAGGACGTCTATGTCGAGCCGCGCACCGTCGACGTGCATATCCGCCGCCTGCGCAAGGCGATCAACGCGCCCAACGAATCCGATCTCATCCGCACCGTGCGCTCCGCCGGCTATTCGCTTGACCGCGGGGAATAGGCGGCGTAAGGGCTCGCCCGAACCGCGCCCATCCTGCCGCCATCGCTAAAGATTCCGATCTGCCCCGGGTCCGCTGCAGCGTCAGGCCGCGTCCGCGGCTCATGCTGCCGGTTTCCTGTGTGCCCGTTTCGCGATGGCGTGGACCGATCGACTCGACTGGCTGGAGGCCCGCTGGCGCTGGCTGCGACGACGCTGGGGCAACGATGATTTCTTCATCATCGCGCTCGCCGTCGTCGCGGGAACCATCGCCGGCCTCGGCGTCATCGGGCTGCGCGATCTCGTCGTCGTCCTGCACGCGCTGATCTATGCGGTGCCGCTGGTGGAGCACGCGCTGCAGCAGGCGGCGATTCCGGGCTGGCGGCTTGCAGCGGCCCTCGGCGGCGGCGGCCTGATCTATGGCCTCCTGGCATGGTTCCTCCACCGCCGGCTGCCGCAGGAGCCGTTCGACGCCATCGAGGCGAATGCCCTGCATGGCGGCGTGATGTCGGTGCGCGACAGCGTCATCATCGCCGGCATGACCGTCGGGTCGGTCGGGCTCGGCGCCTCGGTGGGGCTCGAAGCCGGCGTGACCCAGCTCGGGGCCGCCGCCGCCAGCTGGATCGGCCAGCGCCTGCGGCTCAACCGGTCGTCGCTGCGCACGCTGGTCGGTTGCGGCGCGGCC
The DNA here is from genome assembly GCA_046724215.1 of Pseudomonadota bacterium. Classification (GTDB taxonomy): domain Bacteria; phylum Pseudomonadota; class Alphaproteobacteria; order Dongiales; family Dongiaceae; genus JBKOWC01. The sequence goes on from JBKOWC010000014.1 coordinate 7,218, forward strand.
GCGGCCATCGGGGCAGCCTTCAACGCGCCCATCGCCGGCGTGTTCTACGCCCTCGAGCTCGTGATCGGCGGCTATGCCGTTGCGGCGCTCGTTCCGGTCGTCGTCGCCTCGATCTCCGGGACGCTGATGGCCCGCCTCATCTTCGGCATCGAGCCGATCTTCTACACGGTGAGCGTCCCCGACCTGCGGGCCCGGGACTATGCGCTGTTCGGCCTGCTCGGCATCGCCTCGGCGGGAGTCGGCATCGGCGTGATGCGGGCGGCGACGCTGATCGAAGTCTGGCTGAAGCGTGTCCCGCCATGGTCGCGGACTTGCATCGGCGGACTTCTGCTGGCCGGCATCGGTGCCGTGTTCCCGCAGGTCCTGGGCAGCGGTCATGCGGCGATCGACCAGGCGATCCAGGCGCAGTTCACCGTGCCGCTTCTGCTCGGGCTGCTGGTCGCGAAGGCGCTGGCCTCCGCGATCAGCGTCGGCAGCGGATTCCGCGGCGGCTTGTTCAGCGCGTCGCTCCTTCTGGGCGGCGTCCTCGGCGCGCTCTTCTGGTGGATCTGCGTCGATGTCCTGCCCTGGGGAATCTCGGGCTACTCGGCCTACTCCGTCGTCGGTATCGGCGCCGTGGCGGCGTCCGTCGTCGGCGCGCCGCTGACGATGATCCTGCTGGTCTTCGAGACGACCTCCGACTATCCGGTCGCGATCGGCGTCGGCATCGGCGTCATGGCGGCCACCGCCATCACCCGGCGCTGGTTCGGCTATTCCTTCGCCACCTGGCGCTTCCACGTCCGCGGCGTCGACCTGCGCGGTGCCTACGATGTCCGCCGCTTCGAGCAGCTCAAGGTGCGGCGGGTCCTCGACCGCAAGGTCCTCAAAGTGAATGCCGGCACCGCGCTCGCCGACGTTCGCAGCCAGTTGCTCGGCAGCCGGCAGCCCACGGCCTTCGTGCAACAGGAGAACGGCGAGTTCGTCGGGTTGATCGATCTGCCCGACCTCAATGCCGCCATGGCCGAGGGAGCCGACGACGGCGGCGGCGTGGAACGGCTGGCCCGCCGCCCGGCGCATCTGCTGACGCCCGCCGACACGCTGAGCGCGGCCCTGCAGATATTCGAATCCGATGACATCCAGATGGCGCCCGTGGTCGCCCGCCAGGACGCCCCGCGGTTGATCGGCTGCGTGCACGAGGCCGATCTGCTGCGCCTCTATCTCGACGAGGCCGATCGGATGCGCCGCGAGGAACTCGGCGCCGTCGGCCTGTTCACCGACATGGTCGGCCGACCAAGGGCAAAGTCCGACGGCCACCAAGAGCCGCCAAGCGTCGTCGCCGTCTCTTCGCGACCGCAAGCAGCAGGACCGGCGCCCGCGTACCCGAGCGAAAAAGTCGGGTCAGGTGGAGCGCCAAAGGACGAGCATCAAGACGAGGCCGGCGAGGATTCGGTACCACCCGAAGACGACAAAGGTGTGGTTCTGCAGGAAGGTCACGAAGGCCCGAACGACGATGATCGCGGAGACGAAGGCGACGGCAAAGCCTAGAGCAATCACCTCGTAGTCGGATGCCGTCAGTGACGTCCGGCCCTTGTAGAGATCGAGGACGGTGGCGCCGAGCATGGTCGGGATGGCCAGGAAGAAGGAAAACTCGGCCGCGGCGCGACGGTCGACATGGAGGAGCATGCCGCCGAGGATCGTGGCACCCGAGCGCGAGACGCCCGGGATCATCGCGATGCACTGGAACAAGCCGATACCGAGCGAGGTGCCGATGGGCAGCCGGTCGGCCTCGTGATGGCGGAACGCGGGCGTCAGCCGCTCGATCGCGAGAATCGCAATGCCGCCCAGAATGAAGGTCGTCGCAACGATCCACGGCTTAAAGAGCGCGCGCTCGATGAAGTCGTGGAGCGCAGCGCCGAGCACGGCGGCCGGCAGGAATGCAACGATGACCGAGAGTGCGAAGTGCCGTGCCTTGGCAGCGCGCGGCAGATCGAGAACCGCGCCCCATAGCTTGCGCCAATACAGAACGACGACCGCAAGAATGGCGCCGAGCTGAATCACAACCACGAAGATATTGCGCATCGCCTCGGGGAATTTCACGAAATAGCCGGCCAGTATGAGATGTCCCGTCGACGAGACCGGGAGGAACTCGGTCACACCCTCGACGATGCCAAGGCCGATGGCCTGTGCCCAGACGGAGAAGTCGGTCAATCTTTCTGTTCCCCCGTGATCGTGGCCGCTTGGGCCGTGATGCGCGCCGCCCGAAGCGACGGCGAAGACTCGACGAGCTGATCGAGAATAAGGGCGCGGATACTGCGGGCGCCCCGCTTCGGCTGTCAACCACCCAGATGCCGCGCTTCGGAAGCAGATGGGACTGTAAGACGAAGCTGCGGCAAAAAATGGGGCCGCAGACCGCTGTTCTAACCGCGTTCCGCGATCAGGTCAGCGACATCCTTCGCC
>JBKOWC010000208.1:0-10578 GCA_046724215.1 Pseudomonadota bacterium
GTACGAGATCGCGCTCTGCTGCGCGGCCGGGAATCCCGCCGGCAGGGCGTAGGTCACCATCACCTGCTGCGGCGCCGGCGCCGCCACGACGACAGGCTGCGGGGGCGGCGTGACAACGACGGTCGGCGGGGGAGCGGGCGCCGTCGCCACGGGCTGGACCTTCGTCGTCTTGTAGGTGCAGCCCGCTATGGCCAGCACGGCAGTCAGGCTCAAAACAAGGGCGCTCTTCATGGTCGGACCCTCCTCAAGTCCGTCCGCTGCACCGGATCAGCCTGTCCGATCCAGCGGCGCATTTTGTGGAGCCGGCACCGGAGTCGGCGGCAACGACGCCGGCCGCCCGCTGCGGCGCAGGCGGAACGAAACAGCGATCATGGCGATGCGATTCAATGCGCGGGGAGCGCGAAAGTTCCCGCCGGGAGGCCCGCTCAATCGCAGAACGGGTCGCGGACACCTTCGCGCAGGTCCTGGAGCTGCGAGCCGCGCGCGTAGGCGCCCCGGCATCCCGCTTCATCCTCCTCGAGCCGCGGATTCGCGCTCGCGGCCGGCGCGGCGAAGGAAAGGCCGCCGTCCATGCCGCCAGCATCGCGCGAACCGTACTCGTCGGCGCGAATGGTGCATGCCGCCAGCAGCAGGAAAGGAAACAGAATGGCGAAACGCATGGGACACCTCCATGTTTCCCCATTGGCTCTCGGAAGCTCGTCGGAAAATCGGGACGCGGCTGCCCGCACTGGCACGCCCATGGCCGCCACAGCGGCCCACCGTCCGAACCGCAATATGGGGTCTCGCGGCGCGCGATCAACCGGCCGCGACGCCGCACCGCACAGGCACAAAGAAACGACGTTCTGAAAGAGATTGAACGTCGTCCCGGCGAAACCGGGTGCCGATAGACACGGGCCGCTGGAATATGCGCCCCAGCTCACGCCGGAGCGAGACACGAGAGTCGGTCGCGCGCAGTGGGTTGGGACGCCGCGACCGAGGCCGCGGCGCCCGATGTCTCCCGATATCTATTGCGTGACCGTGAGGGTGTGGACCATGCCGGCCTTGAAGTGGCCCACCTTGTTGCAGAGGATCGTGTAGGTGCCCGGCTCCAGCGTCACCGTCAGCGTGCCGGACTTGCCGGGATCGAGCCCGTCGATCTCGTTCACGACCTCGAGCTTGTCCTCGTCCGCCTCCTTCTCGTTGTCGTCGTAGGGCACCAGTGCGACCGGCTGGTTCCAGCGGGTCACGACGAATTCATGCACGAGGTTGTCGGACTTGTTGGTCACGTCGAACATCACCTTGCCGGCGTGTACGTGGTCGGTGCTCATATCCAGGTGCATGGAGTCCATGCCCTGGTCGACCAGGGCGACGGCCACCGTCTGGTCCGCGCGCGCCGCCGGAACGACGGCAACCAGCGCCGCCGCGGCGAGCAGGGTGGCGACAGTCGTAGGCAATGCGATGCCTTTGGCAGAGTCCATTGTGCTCTCCCCGTAACGAATGAATGCGATAAAGCAACGCGAGGGCCTGGCGACGCAGTGCCGCCTCTGAAAGCGGACTCGCCGCAAGTGGACAGATAAACAAACGCCTGCGAGGACTATTCCCTCGGTACGGGTGCGACAAAATTGCCGCGCTGCGCCGGACCCTGCCGTGCGCCGGCAGATCCGGAAGACCGCCACGACAGTGTCATCCGGCGGCAACGATTGGGGCCGGCCGACGCCGGCGCGCGGTTGCAGGATTTTGGGGCCGGAGTCGAGCCTAGCGGTCGGCGAGCGCGAGCTTGGCGCCGAGGGCGACGAAGGCGGCGGCGAAGGTGCGGCGCATCCACAGCAGCACCCGCCGCCGCGAGATGACGTGGTCGCGCACCGCGGCGGCGAGCAGGCCGTAGCCGACGAAAACGACGAACGTCAGTAACATGAAAACGGCGCTCAGCTCCAGCATGCGCGAGAGCGGGTGCGGCTCATGCGTGTTCACGAACTGCGGCAGGAAGGCGAAGAAGAAGATCGACAGCTTCGGGTTCAGGATGTTGATCAGGATCGCCTGCACGGTGACCTGGACGGCGGAGCGGGCGCCGACCTGCTTCTCGACGCCGAGCGCGCCCTGCTCCCGGAGCGCGTTCCAGGCCATGTAGAGCAGATAGGCGACGCCGACATACTTGAAGGTGTGGAAGGCGAGCGCGCTCGCATGCAGGAGCGCCGCCAGCCCCAGGATCGCCGCCGCCATATGCGGGACGATGCCGAGCGTGCAGCCGAACGCCGCGACGACGCTGGCGCGCGAACCGCGCGCGAGGCCGGCCGCCAGCGTGTAGAGCACGCCGGTGCCGGGCGAGACGATGATGACGAGCGAGGTCAGCAGGAAATCGATGCTCACGGACGGCCCCCTCCTGGCGGGGCAAGCAGCCTAGCTGGGGACGGCGTCGCGATCAATTTCGTCGAGAGGCGGTTTCGTCGAGAAGCGGTCGCCGGATGCCCATGAGCGCCCGGGATGCGCCGCACCGCACCGAGGCCGGCAGTCCGCGAACCTGTGTTACACTCCGACACGGCGTAGACCGGAACAGATAGGACCGAGCGATGATCATCAGGAACGGCAGGGTGCGCAGCGGCAGGATCGAGCTTGATGACGGAGCCCTGCCCGAGGGCACCAAGGTAACCGTGCTGGCCCCCGAGGGTGAAGAGATGTTCGAGCTCGGCCCGGAGGACGAGGCGGCCCTGCTGGCGGCGGTCTCGGAGGCGGAGCGCGGCGAGAGTGTGGGCGCCGCGGAGGTGGTCCGGAAGATTCGTCGCAGGTGAGCGGCGCGCGGCCCGTTCGCGTTGTCGGTAGCGCCGCGCGGGCGATTGCCGAAGCCGCTGCCTGGTGGGCGGCCAACCGGCCCAAGGCGCCCGAGGCGTTTGCCGTCGAACTCGAGCGGGCCCTGCAACTGATTGCCATCCATCCGGGCATTGGAGCGCAGGCGACGAACAAGCGGCTCGCCGGTGTGCGGCGGGTCCAACTCGCGCGCGTTCGCTACTATCTCTATTACCGCGTGACCGAGCCATCCGAAACCATCGAAGTCCTGGCGCTCTGGCACGCCAGCCGCGGATCGCCGCCGAAAATCGAATAGAATTTTCGAACTGGGGCCCACGCTCCGCCGCGGGCGCGCGTTCCCTCGGATCGAGTCGGGCAGGTTTTTCGCCCTGCATGCAGAATTTTGCGCACGCCAGCGCGACTGCGGCGGGTGTATTGTGCCGGGCCGCGCGCGAGGCCGAGCAAACCTGGGAGGAGTCCGACATGTCGATCGATCGGAGGCAGTTTTTCGCCGCAATGGTGTTCTCGGCCTCGGTGCTCGCGGCCGGCTGGCCCGCCGCGGCGGCCGACCCCGTGGTGCCGTTACCGGCGGACGCGAAGGCGCAGCTCGACAAGTATCTAGGCCCCGGCGTCGTCGGCGATGCCATCGCGAGTCCGCCGCTCCTGGGCGCGGACGGCTATCTGCCGCCGAAGGGCACGGCGATCACCTATCGCGTGATCGAGGAGGGCGAGAAGCCGCGCACCGAGACGCACAAGGTGGCGGACACGACCAATCCGAAGTTCAAGCCGGGCTGGCGCTATTCGGTGGATCCCGTCGGCGCGATGTACTTCCAGCCGGCGGCCGACGGCGGCGCCACGATCGTCGGCGAGGAGGATCTCGACAACAAGGTGCTGTCGCGCTTCACGCCGGGCCAGCCGCTGATGATTCCCGGGCTGAAGGCGGGCGAAAGCCGCCAAGTCGCGGTCAACGTGCAGGTCTCCGACCTGAAGAAGCCCGACAAGATCACGCACAAAGGCAACCTCACCATCACCTATACCTACGTCGGTTCCTACAAGGTCAAGGTGCCGGCCGGCAGCTTCGACGCCCAGCTGATCAAATGGGACTACCAGGGCGAGGTCGGGCCGGCCGACATCAAGCAGACCGACTTCCGCTTCATTGCGCCGCACGCCGGCATGGTGGCGATGATCCAGAGCAAGCACATCTCGGCGATGCTGATCTACAACGACAAGACGAAGCTCGGGAAGCTGCTGCAGGCGAGCAAGTGAGCGGCTCGCGGCCGGCGCGCGGTTCATACGGCTGTCACGGATCGCGTTCATAGTGGCCGCGCATGCCAGTCGCGGTGGAGCGACTGCGCGCCAAATCCGCTGACGGTTGGATGAAGGGACAGGCCCATGAAGGCCCAGGATGTCATGGTCCGCGACGTCGTGACGGCGCATCCGGACATGAAGGTGTCCGAAGCGATCGAGCTGCTTGCCGAGCACGATGTGAGCGCGCTCCCGGTCGTCGACGATGACGAGCAGGTGGTCGGGGTGATCAGCGAGGCCGACCTGATCCGGCGCGAGGAGATCGACTCGGTCAAGCATCGCCCGTGGTGGCTCGAGGCGGTCACGCCGACGGCGACGCTTGCCGCGGAGTTCGCGAAAGCGCACGGCCGCCGCGTCGTGGAGGTCATGTCGACCGACGTGGTGTCGGCCGGCGAGGACGCCTCGCTTGCGGAGATCGCCGCGCTCCTCGAGAAGCACCTCATCAAGCGCGTACCCATCATCGAGGACGGCAGGCTCGTCGGCATCGTCAGCCGCTCGAACCTCATCCAGGCGATGGCGATGGCGACATCGCACCCGCAGGCCGCGGTGCCGAGCGAATCGGACCGCAGCATCCGGCTCGAGCTGCTGTCGCGGCTGGGCGAACAGGACTGGACGGATTTCGGCGACCGCAACGTCATCGTGACCGACAAGACCGTGCATCTCTGGGGCCTCGTCGGCTCGCCCGAGGAACGCAAGGCCCTGCTCGCGCTCGCCGAGGGCGTACCCGGCGTGGCGCGCGTCTCCGACGAAATGATCGCCGCCTATTGAGGCGCGGTCCGGCGCAGACCTGAGGTAGGTCAACGCGGCAGCAGGCAGGGTATCGCCTGGCGGCCGTGGCGGCGGTAGATGCGGAAGTCGGCATCGGTCGTGAGCAACCGAACATTGCCGGTAGTTTCGGTCATGCGGACGAGGCAGGCGTCGGCCAGGCTCATCGGCACCTGCGCGTACTTGCGCATCAGCCGCAAGACGGATTCCAGATCGTCTGAAAGACGAAAGGGAAGAACGCATGCACCCCGGCGAAGCAGGGCATCGAGTGCGACGCTGCCACGCGTTCCCCCGAGATGAAAGGCCTCGGACAGAACGGCCTCGCAGGTTCGCCGGTGTGGCGGCAGACGACGCGCCTGCAGCGCCGCCCAGGGATGGTGCGAGTCGTCGCGCCGCACAAGCGCTACAAGGAAACCAGCGTCAACGATGACGCCGGGGACGGCCATAACCCGTGACCCTCAAATAGTGCTTGTAGCGCGCGCTGAGATCGGCTGGCAGATCGTCGTCGACGACCGAGCCGATAAGATCGGCGATGGCCGCAAACGAGGGTGGCGTGCGCGCCTTCTTGCGCGGCTTGCGCTCCAAGCGCTCGCGAACGACATCGGACTTGGAGATGCCGCGGTCGCGCGATTCCGCCTCGATCTCCGCCGCGAGACTCTCTGTCAGGCGAACGGTGAGGGTTTTCATGCGCTCAACGTATTACCTAGCTGCCACTGCTGCAAGACAGCGGCCGACGGCGGCGGGCAAGCGCCGCTTGCCCCTACCCTTCCACCTTCGCGAGCGCGCCGAGGCGATCGGCGAGGCGGCCGAGGTCCCAGTTGCGCGCGAGGGCGGCGCCGGCGGCCCAGTTGGGAACCTGGTCCGGGAGCGGCGGGAGCGGGGCCGCGGCGTTCATGGTGGCGATGCGCCGGTAGAGCGTGAGCGCCTCGTCCTGGCCGGCGAGGCGCGGGTCCGCGAGAGCGGCCTCGAGCGTGCCGTATTTTTGCAGCAGGGTCGCCGCACCCTTGGCGCCGACGCCCTTGGCGCCCGGAATGTGGTCCGACGGGTCGCCGCGCAGCGCGATGAAGTCGGGCACCTGGGTCGGCTCGACGCCGTAGCGCTCGCGCACCTCGGCCGGGCCGATGCGGGCCATCGCGCCGGCGCGCACCGGTTGCAGGATCGTCGTGCGCGCGGAGGCGAGCTGGAAGGCGTCGCGGTCGCCGCTGGCGACAATTGCCGTTCCGCCACGCTGTTCCTCGGCGGTCGCGGCCGCGGCGAGGAAGTCGTCGGCCTCGTAGCCCGGCGCCTTGGCGCAGGCGAAGCCGCAGGCGGCGACGAAGCGCGGCAGGATCTGCAGCTGGTCGACGAGCTCGTCGTCGAAACGGCGGCCGCCCTGGTAGTCGGGCAGCGCCTGCTGGCGCCAGGTCGGCGCGTCCAGCGTGTCCCAGGCGGCGAGCACGGCGCGCGGCCGCTCGTCGGCATAGAGCTTCAGCAGGAGGTTGGCGAAGCCGAGGATGGCGCCGCCGCCTCCGCCGCCGCGCCTTCGGATCGTCTTCGGCAGGGCGTGGTAGGCGCGGTGGGCGAACGAGTCGCCGTCGATGACGAGCAGCGGGCGGGTCATGGCGCGGCAGACTAGCGCGGACCCTGAGCCCCAGCCAGGGCGCGAAAGAAAAGGTGTGCACGAAAGAAAAGGCCCCGCACGGCGGCGGGGCAGGGCTGGAGGGGGGCTCACATCAGGAGACGAGGGAGCGCGCCGGTGTCGCCCTGGGGGGAGGGGAAGCCTTCGAAGGCGTGCCGTCCCTCGTTCCTGACCATGGGAATATGGCGGCGCCGGCGTCGCGACGGAAATGCCGATCGGCTATGGGTTCGATAGCCGTCGGCGATGGTGCTGTAGGGGCGACCGGCCGGTCGCCCGCGAAGGTGCCCGCGGTCGGACGGGCGACCTGCCGGTCGCCCCCTGCACGATGCGGCTACGGCGCCAGGATGCCGCAGGCGTAGAGGAGCGCCAGCGCGATCAGGATCTGGACCACGGTGGCGGCGATGCCGATCGCGAATCCGTGGCGGATCGTCGCGCTCAGCGAGGGCGGCGGCACGGTGGCGGGGCTTGCCGCCGGCAGGGAGCCGGCGGGGGAATGGACCTGTCCCGACGCGATGGCGAACATGACTTTCTCCGCGCTGCACCGCCGCTGTTTCTTGGACGTCGATTCGGCGGATACTTGGCGAATAATACGCGATTCCAAAGTAATTTTGAAGTGCTCAAGTATTGAGAAACAAAGTAAACAACGCGGCGAGAACAAGGTTAATCGGCGACCTCGCTTGTCAGACGGCGCGGACCTGTTAACGTTCGACGGAACGGAACGAAAAAGGGGAAGCGCCATGGCGACGCCGCAAGGGGCCGGAGCACCTGCCGGCAAGCTCGTGATCAAGGACATCGGGCTGCTGCTCTCGGGCGACCTGCGCCAGCCGATCCTCGATGCCGATGCGATCGTCTGCGAGAACGGGCGGATCACGGGCGTCGGCAGGCTCAAGGACATGAACGCCGACGGCGCCAAGACGGTGGTCAGCGCCAAGGGCACGACGGTGGCGCCCGGCCTCATCGACAGCCACGTGCATCCGGTGTTCGGCGACTGGACGCCGCGCCAGCAGCAGCTCAACTGGATCGACAGCTTCCTCAACGGCGGCGTCACCACCATGATCTCGGCCGGCGAGGTGCATCTGCCGGGGCGGCCGAAGGACGTGATCGGCGTCAAGGCGCTGGCCATCACGGCGCAGCGCGCCTTCGATGGCTTCCGCCCTAGCGGCGTCAAGGTGCTGGCCGGCGCGCCGGTGCTGGAAAAGGGCATGGAAGAGCACGATTTCAAGGAGCTGGCGGCGGCCGGCGTGCGGCTCCTCGGCGAGGTCGGCCTCGGCAGCGTCAAGGCCGGCGACGAGGCCCAGAAGATGGTCGCCTGGGCCCGCAAATACGGCATCCAGAGCACGATCCACACGGGCGGCCCGTCGATCCCCGGCTCCGGCCTCATCGACAAGGACGTCGTGCTGGCGGCCGACGCCGACGTCATCGGCCACATCAACGGCGGCCACACGGCGCTCCCGCTCGACCAGATCCGCTGCCTCTGCGAGCAGTGCGAGCGGGCGATCGAGATCGTCCACAACGGCAACGAGGCGGCGGCGCTCTATGCCGCGCGCACGGCGTGCGAGATCGGGCAGATGCGCCGCGTGATATTGGGGACGGACTCGCCGGCGGGCTCCGGCGTGCAGCCGCTCGGCATCCTCCGCATGATCGCCATGCTGGCCGCCCTCGGCGACATCGCCGCCGAGGACGTCTTCTGCTTCGCCACCGGCAACACGGCGAAGCTGCGCAACCTCGACTGCGGCATCATCGAGCCGGGTCGGGCCGCCGACTTCGTCATCATGGACAAGGCGCAGCACTCCGCCGGCAAGGACCTGCTCGACAGCGTCAACAAGGGCGACATCCCCGGCATCGGCATGGTCGTCATCGACGGCGTCGTGCGCTGCCAGCGCAGCCGCAACACCCCGCCGGCGGAGACGGTGGCGGAGGTCGTCCATGGTTGAACAACACCTGATGAAGCCGGTGGTCATCGAGATCGCCGCCATCTACATCCCGACGGCGCTGCGCAAGCCGGTCGATGCGAAGAAGCTCGAGGAGATCGCCGTCAGCATCGCCGAGATCGGGCAGCAGACGCCGATCCTGGTGCGGCCGGACAAGGAACGCTACGTGCTGGTGAGCGGGCTGCATCGGCTCGAGGCCTGCCGGGCGCTCGGCGAGACGACGATCAAGGCGAATATCGTGCAGGCGCGGAAGCACTGAGCGCAACCGAAGAGCCTGATTCCCCCGCGAAAGCGGGGCCCAGGGCCTTCGCACCGTCACTAGCCCTGGACCCCCGCTTTCGCGGCGGAGTCAAGGGAGAAGCGGCAAGACTAGGGCAGCCCGGCCCGCACTGTGGCCGTTACCGAAATCCTTACCACTGCGGCGATAGAAAGGACGGCTTCCATGGAGGAGACCGATCCATGCGCCGTCACACGCCCTCGTTCATCCTGGCCGCCTGGACGGCCCTCGCCTTCGTCGCGGCGATGGTGGTCTTTGCGCCGCCCGGGCGCACCGCCGACGCCAAGGCAAGCCTGCCGCGCTTCGACAAGGCCGATTGCTGGTTCTTGCCGCCGAAGACGAAACAGGTGTCTTGCGGCTACCTGATCACCCTCGAAGACCGCACGAAACCCGCGGGACGGCAGGTGAAGCTGCCGATCGTCGTGATCAAGGCGACGGGCGCGCAGCGCAAGGCGGACCCGGTGGTGTTTCTTTCCGGCGGTCCCGGCCAGGGTGTCGGCCTCGACAAGAAGGGGATCGAGGAGTGGTGGAAGTACGACAAATACTGGCCGTGGATGAAGAACCGCGACCTCGTCCTGTTCGAGCAGCGCGGGACCGGCATGGCCGAGCCGAGCCTCAATTGCACGGAGATCGACGACCGCGGCATCGAACTGCTCCAGAACATGCGCGACGCCGCCCGCGTGCGCACCGTCTACGCCGAAGCGACGGAAGCGTGCCGCAAGCGGCTGATTGCCGCCGGCATCGACCTCACGCACTATGGAACGCGCGACACGGCGACCGACCTCGCCGACCTCAGGCAGACGCTCGGCATCAAGCAATACAACCTGATGGGCGTTTCCTATGGCACGCGGCTCGCGCTGGCGACGATGCGCGACCATCCCGAGGGCATCCGCTCGGTCGTGCTCGATTCGGTCTATCCGCCCGAGGTGCATGCCTACGAGAACCGGCAGGAAGGCATGGAGCGGTCGTTCATGAAGCTGTTCGACGCCTGCGCCGACAACGACTTCTGCCGTTTCCACTACCCGAGCCTGGAGCCGGCGCTGTTCCAGACCATCGCCTGGCTGGACGAGCATCCCCTGCCGGTGACTGTCGACGACCCGCGCGACGGCACGCCGGTCAAGGTGCTCGTCACCGGCGAAACGCTGATCGAGCTGACGCGCTATTCGCTCGCCTTTTCCGATGCGCGCTACCTGCTGCCGGTGCTGCTCGACGGCGTGGCGGCGGTCGACCCCGGCGTGCTCAAGCCGGTGGTGACCAACATGGTGTCGAGCGCGCTCGGCCTCGGCCTCGGCGACTTCAGCGAGGGCAAGTACTACGCCGTCGAATGCACCGAGGAGATCCCGTTCAACGACCCGCAGGCCGTGCACAAGGACGACATGGCGCACCGCCGCTTCGCCGGCTTCGCCTACCAGCTCGAAGACATGGCCTCCTGCAGCAACTGGTCGAGCGGCACGCCGGACCCGAGCCTGAAGGCGCCGGTCACGAGCGCCATCCCGACGCTGATCCTCTCCGGCGAAATGGACCCGATCACGCCGCGCGAGTTCGCGGAGGTGGCGGACCGTCGGCTGAAGAACGGGCATCTCGTGGAGGTGCTCGGGGTCGGCCACTCGACCCTGACGACGGCGCAATGCGCGGCGACGACCGCCGCGGCATTCCTCAACAATCCCGGAGCACCCGTCGCGGAGCAGTGCTCGGATTGAGCAGTTGCACCTAGCCCTCCGTGATTCCCCCGCGTAAGCGGGGGCCCAGGGCCGCCGCGCCGCCGCTTGCTCCTGGACCCCCGCTTTCGCGGGGGAATCAATGACGACTTGAGTGGCAAAGGAGAGCAGGGGCAACCACAGGCGCTCTTCTGTATGATGCAGAGGTGCGCTGGGGACTCCTCGTAAGCATCCTTGTTGCCATCGTTGCGGCCGAACCATCGG
>JBKOWC010000226.1:0-22438 GCA_046724215.1 Pseudomonadota bacterium
GCGAGGTGGCGACCATGCAGCCGACCATGATCGCAAGGCCGGCGGCGCGCGCGGCGGCGGCGAGCCGCAGCGCCTCGGTGAGGCCGCCGGTCTTGTCGAGCTTGATGTTGATGGCGTCGTAGCGGCCAATCACAGCGGCGAGGCGCGCGGTGTCGTGGCAGGATTCGTCGGCGCAGACCGGGACCGGGCGTTGCATACCGGCCAGCGCCTCGTCGGCTGCAGCGGGCAGCGGCTGCTCGATCAGCTCGACGCCGAGCGGCCCCAGCTGCGGCGCCAGCTCGGCGTAGATCGCCGGCGTCCAGGCCTCGTTGGCATCGACGATGAGGCGGGCCTTCGGCGCGTTCGCATGCACGGCGCGCACGCGGTCGAGGTCGCCCGGACCGGAAAGCTTCAGCTTGAGCAGCGGTCGATCGGCGTTGGCGCGGGCCGCCGCCGCCATGTCGTCGACCGTGCCGAGACTGAGGGTGTAGGCGGTGACGAGGTCGCGCGGCGCGGCCAGTCCGGCGAGCGCCCAGGCCGGCCGCCCGGCCTGCTTGGCCTCGAGGTCCCACAAGGCGCAGTCGACGGCATTGCGCGCGGCGCCGGGTGCGAGGGCCGATTGCAGGGCGGCGCGGTCCAGGCCGCGCTCGATCGCCACGCGGAGCGACTCGATCGTCGCGATGGCGCCCGCGATGGTCTCGCCGTAGCGCGGATACGGCACGCACTCCCCGCGCCCGACGTGGGCGCCGTCGGCGAACTCGACGACGACGACCTCCGCCTCGGTCTTGCTGCCGCGCGAGATCGTGAAGGTGCCGGCGATCGGCCAGCGCTCGGCCCGGACGGTCAGGCGGCGCATGACGTGCCGGCCGACGCGCCATTCTCATTGATTCCCCCGCGAAAGCGGGGGTCCAGGGCGAGCAACGGTGCGGTGGCTCTGGGCCCCCGCTTGCGCGGGGGAATCATGAAGTGAATGGAAGGAAGCGGGAGCGGAACATCGGCATCAGACCTGGGTCAGCGCGTCGACGATCTTGGCGACGCCGGTGCGTACGGGGTCGGCGGTGGGGAGGCCGTACTTCTGCTCCATCTCGCGCAGGGTGCGCTCGGCAGTGGCGGCATCTTGCGCCGACGTGTTGAGGCTGAGCGCCACGCAGCGGACGTTCGGATTGGTGAGGCGGGCGGCCGCGACATTGGCGTCGATGCAGGTCTGCAGGTCCGGCAGCTTGTAGTGCGGCAGGCCGCGCATGTGCGGACGGTCAGGTTCGTGGCACATGACGAGCGCGTCGGGCTGCGCGCCGTGGATGAGGCCGAGCGTGACGCCGGCATAGGAGGCATGGAAGAGCGAGCCCTGCCCCTCCACTAGGTCCCAGTGATCGGGATCGTTCTCGGGCGCGATCCATTCGACGGCGCCGGAGACGAAATCCGATACGACGGCGTCGATCGAGACGCCGTCGCCGGCGATGAAGATGCCGGTCTGGCCGGTGGCGCGGAAGTCGGCCTTGAGGCCGCGCGCCTGCATCGCCTTCTCGAGCGCCAACGCCGTGTACATCTTGCCGATCGAACAGTCGGTGCCGACGGTGAGCATGCGCTTGCCGGCGCGCTTCTTGCCGGTGCCGACGGCGAAGTCGCGGGTGGGATGGCGGACGTCGAACAGCTGCCGCCCATGCTTCCTCGCCGCTTCGGCGAGCGCTGGCACGTCGGAGAGACGCTTGTGCAGGCCGCTCGCGAGATCGAGTCCCAGCTCGAGCGCGCGCTTCAGTACGCCGATCCAGCTCTCGCCGATGACGCCGCCGCGATTGGCGACGCCGACGATGACGCTCTTGACGCCGGCCGCCGCCGCCTGCTCCAGCGTCATGTCCGGCAGCCCGAGATCGGCGTTGCAGCCGGGAAGGCGGAGCTGGCCCACGCACCACTCCGGCCGCCAGTCCTTCACGCCCTGCGCCGTCTTGGCCGCGAGCTGGTCGGCGGCATCGCCGAGAAACATCAGATAGGGACGCGCAATCGACATCGAAATCCTTTCGCCACATGGGTGGAGCATCCTAAGCAGGGTTCACCCGCATGTGCCATGATTGAGTTGCAAGCCCCGCTGTCACGGCCGCCTCTCCCCCACGCAGTGGGGGAGAGGCGTTCTCTCAACCATCTATCCGTTTGCACACTCTTATCGGCAGCCGTTTTTCTGTAGGCGTAGTCCGAACAAAGGCGACACCATTAACAAGGGAGAAATCCGATGAGCAGCAAACCGCCGGAGGCGCATCTGCTGAGCGCGGCGCAGATCGCCGGCAGCGAGGAGTTCCCCGCTGTCGCATCCGCTGAACCCGCAGTCCGAGGTGTATCTGCGGCGGCTCGGCGAGACGGTCGGGCTGCAGCGCGCGGTGGTGACGATGGCGCGGGTGCCGCCGGGAAAAGAGTCCTTCATCTACCACGCCGACAAGGGCGACGAGGAATGGCTGTTCATCGTCGCCGGCCGCGGCCGCGCCGAGATCGGTGACAAGACGTTCGAGGTCGGGCCCGGCGACTTCATGGCCTTTCCGACGCCCTCGATCGGGCATCACCTGAAGAACCCCTATGACGCCGACCTCGTCTATCTCATGGGCGGCGAGCGCGGCCGCGTCGACGTCGCCGAGTTCCCGACGGTCGGCAAGCACATCATCTTCGCCGCCGACGGCATCTATCTGGCCGACAGCGACAAGCTCCAAAGGAAGTCGTTCGCCGACTGGGTGAAAACGTGACGTTCATCACTGTCCGGCCGGATCGAAGATAGGCAATTTTGGTAACTACTTGTTAATATATGTGACAATGTTGAGATATGTGGCACGCAAAAAAATCCGCGCGAAGGGGATACCGTGCCATGCAGCAGAACGTCTTACGCCACGCCCGCATCGACCGGGTCAGTCGCGGCCTCAGACATGTCCGTTCCGTCCTTGCCACGCTGGTCCTCGTTGCGGCGGTCGCCGTCGCGGCGCCGGCGGGCGCCACGGGTGACGCCAGCTCCGGCGCCTTCTCCTTCATCCAGGGGCTGGGCAATGACGCCATCAAGGAGCTGACCGATCGCGCGATCCCGCGGCCGGAGCGCGAGGCGCGCTTCCGCCGGCTGCTGAACGACCATTTCGACATCGCCGCGATCTCGAAGTTCGTCCTCGGCCGCTACTACCGCTCGATCAGCGACCAGCAGCGCGCCGAGTTCCAGCGGCTGTTCGTGGACTTCATGGTCGGTTCGTACTCGGTATCCTTCAGCGAATACATGGGCAAGGGCCTCACGGTCACGGGCGCCGCCGCCGCGGACGGCGACACCATCCTCGTGCACAGCAAGATCGACATGCCTTCCGCCGCGGACGCCCGCGTCGACTGGCGGCTGCGGCCCGCCGAGGGCCGGTTCGCCATCGTCGACATCATCGTCGAGGGCGTCAGCATGGAGGTGACGCAGCGCTCGCAGTTCGCCTCGATGATCCAGGACCGCGGCGGCGTCGACGGCCTCATCGCGGCGCTGCGGACGAAGACTCTGCAGTCCGCCAGCAGCAGCACCCAGCAGTAAGACACGCCGCCGGCGTGGCGGCAGCGCCGGGCCTGTGGCAGACTGGGCCGATTCAAAGCGAGGAATCGGCCGTGCCCTCCTTCGACATCGTCTCCAAGACCGACCTCGCCGAGGTCGACAACGCCATCCAGGGGATGCGGCGGGAGATCGAGACGCGCTTCGACTTCAAGGGCAGCAAGTGCTCGATCGAGCGCAAGGAGAACACGCTCACGATGCTCGCCGACGACGACATGAAGCTGCGGCAGATGCAGGACCTGCTGAAGGGCTACGTCGTGCGCCGCAAGCTCGATCCGGGCGCGCTCGACTTCACGCCGCCGGAGAAGGCCGCCGGCAACGCGCTGCGCCAGGTCGTCACGGTCAAGCAGGGCATCGAATCGACGCTCGCCAAGGAGATCGTGAAGGCGATCAAGGACAACAAGCTCAAGGTGCAGACCGCGATCCAGGGCGACGAGCTGCGCGTCAGCGGCAAGAAGCGGGACGACCTGCAGGCGGCCATCCAGCTCGTCCGCGGCCTCAAGATCACGCAGCCGCTGCAGTACGTGAACTTCCGGGACTGATGGTTTCCGTGGCGAGCTTCATCGCCAACTTCACCGTGATTCCCCCGCGAAAGCGGGGGCCCAGTGCGAGCGACGGTGCGCAGCCCCTGGACCCCCGCTTTCGCGGGGGAATCAAGAAAGGATCTGGCGCATGGTGACCAGGAAGAACCCGATGGGCCTGAATGCGCTGCAGCTGAAGACGCTGACGCTGCTGCAGGAGCTGGCGCGGATCGGCGGCCAGCCGGCGCCCGACGGGGCGGAGGGCCATGTCCTCGTCCAGGGCATGCCCAATCCGCATGGCGATCACTTCCACATGGGCGACGCCGTCGTCATGTCGCGCGACGCCACCGGGCTCAGCAACGAGGGCGCCTGGGCGGCGCTCGAGCGCAAGGGGCTGATCAAGGGCATGTTCCCGGTCGCCGCCGTGCTCACCCCCGCCGGCCTCGCCTACGACACCGGCCTGCGCGAGATCATCCTCCACAGCAGCCACCACTGAGGCCTATCGGGCACTGTCATCTTTCGAGAGCAATCCGCTACGCGCCATTTTGAGCAAGCTTTCGATGATCGTGATTTCTTTCTTGACCGCACCCGAGTCTGGCGCTTCAGGAATTCGCCCTCCGGGAGTCGGATAGCGGAAGGTCGTGGCGAATGGTGTCAGCCTCTCGAGTGGCTGCAATCTTGCCCTCCACGGCTCGGTATTCGGTAGTTTGGCCACCAGCACATCAATACGGTGTTCGACGCCCGACTCGACACCAAGGTCCAGGAGGACGGCTTTGACCAGCTTTTCTGCTGCCTGTTGACAATGATATGCCGCATTTCGATTGCCGATGTCGGCAAGCGCGAGGGCGGCTTCGAGATCCGCATCCGCCAGGGCCAGAAGCGCGGCTAGCCTACGCGATTTGGTCATAGAGCAGCTTGCCGCGACTTACAGCGGCCCGCGGCAGCGTATCGATTTCGCCCTTTTCCTCTTCGAACTCGGTGCGCGTGCACGGCACAATATCAGCGGGAACTTCCAAGCCGCGCGCCACTTCCCACGCTTTGACCGGATCGAGATCGGCGACCGGCGTTCCGTCTGGCATCACTACCAGAAGATCATAGTCGCTATCGGGCCGGGCGCGATGCTCAGCGCGACTACCGATCAACCAGACCGCCTCAGGTCGCATGCGCTCGACAACTCGATCGACAAGCCTTTGCAGCCTGTCAGAACTCGGGCTCTCGTCGCGGTCCTGTGCAGGCATTCGCCTTCCTCTCGGATCGAAAGATCTACCGAGCGGCGTGACACTACTCCGCGGCTCGCGCCGTGTCACTCGCCGAGCCGCGCCGCATGTAGTCGTCGAGGAACGCGGTCCGGTGGCCCGCCTGCGTCCACAGGATGGGGAAGAAGCTCTCGTCCATCGTGGTGTCGCCGACCCGCTTGTAGCGGTTGTAGATGTAGCTGACCTTGGTCGGATGGAAACGCGCCGCCGAGGACATGCAGTGCGCCACGGCGGAGCGGCGCGGCCGGTCGGCGCGGTTGGTGTCGGAGCCGTGCCAGGTGCCGCCGTCGTGGAAGGCGCAGCCGCCGGCCGGCACCTCGACGGGCACGATCTCCGGCGTCAGGCCGACCTGGGCGGCGGCCTCCACCAGCTCCTTGCGGTAGTCGGCGGGCGCGTGGAACTGCCGGATCGGCGGCGACACCGGCCATTTGTGCGACCCCCGCACATATTCGATCGTGCCGCCGGCGGCGGTCGTCGGGTCGAGGGCGATCCAGCAGGTCAGCATGTGCGGCGGATCGATCCAGCCGTTGTAGCTGTCGTCCTGGTGAAAGCCGAGCGGCCTGGCGCCGGGCGGTTTCCAGACGATGTTGTCCTGGGCGAGCCGGGCGCCCGGCCAGCCGGCCAGCTGCGCGCACAGGCGCCCGATCTCGGCACGCAGCACCAGACTCGCCACCGTGTAGTCGGACTTCCAGCCGTTGCAGATCTGCCGCGCCAGGTCCGGCCTGTCGCGGCCCTCGCGCCAGTTCCACTCGTCGGGATAGAGGCCGGTCTCGAACTCGCCGCGGAACAGCCGCTCGAAGCGCGCCGCCGCCAACGCCGCGTCGGCCGGTTCGATGAAGCGGTCGAGGACGAGGAATCCGTCGGCCCGGAAGCGCTCGACCTGCGGTTGCGTCAGCTCGATCACGGTTCGCCCCGATGCTGCCATCGTCGCCGCGATGGTGGCGGACTCGCGGCAACGGCGCAAGCCGGCCGGGCAGCGGCGAGACAGGTCGACAAGCGTCGGCTACAATGCCGCCGGAGCTAGCAATGGAGCCATGCCATGGCCCCCGGATTGATGTCATTCCTGCGCGGCATGCTCGGCGGCGGCGAGCGGGCGCCCGCGGCCGCCGCGGCGGAAGCGACGGAATACAAGGGCTTCTCGATCGTGCCGACCCCCCGCCGCGAGAGCTCGGGCTGGCTGACGGCCGGAACCATCACCAAGGCCTTCCCGGACGGCGCCAAGGAGCACAAGTTCGTGCGCGCCGATACCTACAGCAACCGCGACGACGCCATCGCCTTTTGCGTCACCAAGGCCAAGCAGATCATCGACGAGCAGGGCGACCGGATGTTCACGCCCTCGTCACGGTGAGGCGGCCGGATCGGCGTCGATGGGACAGGCCGCCGCGCGGTCGCGCTGCGCGAAGACTTCCTTGGCCGCGGCGAGGCCGTTGAGGGCAGCGGGAAAGCCGGCGTAGACGGCCATCTGCATGATGACCTCGGTGATCTCGGTGCGCGCGCAGCCGACGTTGAGGGCGCCGTTGATGTGCACGCGCAGCTGCGCCGGCGCCGTGCCCAGCGCCGTCAGCGCCGCCACCGTGGCGATCTGGCGCGACCGCAGGTCGAGGCCCGGCCGGGCATAGATGTCGCCGAACGGGAACTCGACCAGGTAGGTGGCGAAGTCCGGCGCGATGTCCCGGAGGCCGGCGACGATGCGCCCGACCTGCTGGGCGTCGATCTCCTGCAGCGTGCGCAGGCCGCGCTCGTAGCGTTCGCTCATGGTGGCTCCTAGTCTAGGCGGCGGCCGGCGCCGGCATCGTCAGCCGCAGGGCCAGCAGCGACGCCAGCGCCAGGGCCGCGCCGATGCCGCCGACGCAAGCAGCCCAGCCCAATCGGTCGAACACCTGGCCGAGGATGGCGGTGCCGACGATGCCGCCGAAGAAATAGCAGGCGAGATAGATGCCGCTCGCCGAGCCCCGGTCCGTCGTGGCGGCCCGGCCGACGAACCCGGTCGCAGCCGCCTGGGCGAAGAACGTGCCAACGCCCACGAGCGCCAGGCCGGCCAGCACGGCCGCCAGGTTCGGCAGCAGCAGGAGCGGCAGGCCGGCGGCGGCGACCGCGAGCGCGCCCCAGAAGGTCGGCCGCGTGCCCAGGCGCCGCACGACGCGGCCGGCCAGCGGCGTCGTCAGGATCGACGGCAGGAAGACGAAATAGACGAAGCCCAGCTGCATCGGACTGACGCCGATCGGCTCGGCGACGAGGACGAAATTCACGAACGTGAAGGTGCCGATGAAGGCGAAGAGGATGAAGAACCCGATGCCGAAGCTGGCCCGCAGCGGCCCGTTGCGCAGATGCTCGGCCCAGACGGCAAGCGACGAAGGCGCGGCCGCGGCAGCCGCGGCCATAGGCCTGGTCCGGCCCAGCGTGAAATAGACGAGGACCGCGCCCGCGAGGTTGAGACCGGCGAAGACATAGAAGTTGGTGGCCAGCCCGAGATGGTCGGCGAGCGCCGCCGACAACAGGCGGCCGAACAGGTTGCTGGCGACGTTGCCGGTGATGTAGGCGGCCGAGGCGCCGGCGGCGTCGGCGGCGCTGCATTGCTCCGCCAGATAGGCGAGCGTCAACGTGAAGGCCGACGCCATGCAGAGGCCCTGCACGATGCGCAGGACCGTGAAGGTCGTAAGATCGGGAGCCAAGGCCAGCAGCGCCGTCGGAATCGACAGCAGTCCCAGGCTCAGGAGGATGCCGAGCCGGCGGTCGATGCGGCGGCTGAAGAAGGCGACGGCGAGGCCGGCGATGGCCATGCCGATGGTGCTGGCGTTCACCGCGAAGCCCATGGCCGCGCGGCTGACCTGATAGTGCCGGACCAGCGACGGCAGGATCGCCTGCGTCGCGAACAGGTCGACGACGGTGAGGAAGGCCGTGAGCCCGATCACGAACGTGCGCAGGAGCGCACCGGGGGCGCTATGCTCGATCGAGTCGCGGCGCGCCGCCATCGGCGCCGCCGGCATCAGGGTCGTGTCGGCCATGGTCGCTGCAACCTCGCTTGCGTGGGAAGGGGAGCGCGATGTCCGCGCGTGTCGGCGGACATCACGCTCACGCGATCGGCGCCGTCATCGACGGCGTTACATCATGTGCTCTTCCTTCTTGTCGTGCAGGATGTCGGCCGAGATCAGCACGACGGTCTTCTTGCCGGTGTTCTTCCACCAGTGGGAGCGGCCGGCATCGACCGACACGTCGCCCGTCTTGTGGACGATCGGCACGGCGCAGATGCTGGCATATTCGGTGATCTCGCCCTGCACGACGTAGATCAGCGCGGGGCGGTCGCCATGGCTGTGCCAGGGCACGACGCCGCCCGGCTGGATGACGAGGCGGCGCATGCGGAACAGATGATCGTTGGCCGCAACCATCTCCTTCGACAGGTCGATGGAGGCGAGGACGGTATCCGTCACCTCCTTGGCGGCCATGCCGGCATCCTTCTGCCCCTGTCCGTCGGCCACGACCTTGTTGGCCGGGCATTCGCCGGCGAACGCCACGCCGCCGCCGACCGCCATCGTACCGGCGACGACGCCGGCCATCGTCAGATTCCGCCAGAGCGACTGGCCCTTGTTCATGCGCATGAAGCTTCTCCTTTTCCGATGCTGACGCAGCGACCGCATGGCCGTTGCCACAGCCCGGAAAATGACGGAAGCCGGCGCCAGCCGGAAATGCCGGTTGACTCTCGTTTCGATAGCGATCGGCTATCGCGGCTTCAGCTGGACCCCGCCAAGGCGCGCCGGAGGATAGGCGTCGCCGATAGCCGCGCTGTATCGGAACCATAGACTATCGGCATTTCCTTCCGTTCGGTCGCCCGCGCCACAATCCGTCATCTCCTCGGGGCCGGGCGACTCTTCCGCTGCACGGCGCCAACGAGCCCTGTCCCCGGAGATGTGCCCGAGGCCGGCCGCGTCTTTCCCCCGACGCCGCCGGCCCCGGCACCGATTGCGGACCATACGAACAACGGCACCGACGGAACGCCTGGGAGGCCCCGCCATGGAGAGAACGACCTACGCCTTGCGCGCCACCAACGCCACGCTTGCCGACACGGACTCGCGGGTCACCGCCCGCCCCAAGCGGCGGCGGCGCCCGGCGGTATCGACGAAGACGATCAACCTGGCGCTGCAGGGCGGCGGCGCCCACGGCGCCTTCACCTGGGGCGTGCTCGACCGCCTGCTCGAAGACGAGCGCATCGCGTTCGAGGGCGTCAGCGCCACGAGCGCCGGCGCCATGAATGCCGTCGTCCTCGCCTATGGCTTGACGGAGGGCGGCCGCGCCGGCGCCCGCAAGACGCTGGAGGGATTCTGGCGCCGCGTCAGCCACGCCGCCGCGGTGGGACCGCTGCAGCCCACCTGGCTCGACCGGCTGACCGGCAACCGGTCGCTGGAATGGTCGCCGGCCTTCCTGATGTTCGACCTGATGTCGCGCGTCCTGTCGCCCTATCAGTTCAACCCGGGCAATCGGAATCCGCTCTACGACGTGCTCGTCCAGAGCGTTGATTTCGACCGGCTGCGCAGCAGCGTGTGCCCGCTCAAGCTCTACCTGTCGGCGACCAATGTCCGCACCGGCAAGATCCAGGTGTTCGACAACGACGTCGTCTGCCCGCAGCGCGTCCTCGCCTCCGGCTGCCTGCCGTTCCTCTTCCAGGCGATAGAGATCGACGGCGAGCACTATTGGGACGGCGGCTACATGGGCAACCCGGCCATCTTCCCGCTGATCTACAACAGCCGCAGCCGCGACGTGCTCATCATCCATATCAATCCGCGCGAGCGGGCGGAGTTGCCGACCACCGCGGCGGAGATCATGAACCGGGTCAACGAGATCAGCTTCAACTCCTCGCTCATGCGGGAGATGCGCGCCATCAGCTTCGTCACCAAGCTGATCGACGACAGCCCGACCGGCGTCAAGAAACTGAAGCGGATGCTGATCCACAGCATCGCCGCCGACGCGATCATGTCGAAGCTGGGCGTCGCCAGCAAACTCAACGGCGACTGGGACTTCCTGACCTATCTGCGCGACGCCGGCCGGCAGCATGCCGAAGCCTGGCTGGCGACCAACTTCGACAGCCTCGGACGCCGGTCAACGATCGACATCCGCAAGGAATATCTGTGACCGGCCGGCCCAGTCCTACTCGACCGGACGAAAGACACCCCGCATGTGCGACATGAAGCTATCGACCAGCAAGTGCCGCTACGGGCCCTTCAAGAGTCTATTCGTTGATCGGTTCGACCCATCGGGCGCGACCCGACCAAGGCTCGAACGGGTTCCCGAAGTACTGCGTTTCGCGAAAGACCTTCCCCTCCCTGAATTCCATGATGCTGACGGTATATGAGACCCCCTCATCGTAGGTGATGACGTATTCAGTAACCCAGAAATCGCCGCTGCCGACAACACGCCGAATGGTGAAGCGCTTGTTGGGAAGCAACCCTCGCGTCGTCCGGATGGCAGACCGGCCACGGATGCGCTCACCGGACTGCGGATACTCCAGCACCGCGTCCGCGTGGTAGATCTCATGCTCGACATCGTCGTCGCCGGCCTCGGACGCGGCCCAGTGCCGATCCAGCGCGGCTCGGTTGCCTTGATCGTCCATGTCGGCCTCCTTCACTTTGAGATTCTGTTTCCCGCATCGCGCCTACATTGATCCGCGTATGTGCCGCGGACCACTCACGAAGCGATTGCCGCCCTCATAGAATCGCAACGGACGATCCACTTCGCGCGTAATGCCGACCCGCACGCTGCGGCCGATCGCTCCGCTGGGCCATGGAGCCGCAGCCAACCAGAGCTCGCCCGCGGCGCATAAATCGATGCCATCGCAGTGGCGATCGATTCCCATCGCCGCCGCAAGCCGGCCCGGACCCCGGGCGAGGTCGACGAGGCGGTTCGTGCCGCGCCTCTGGATCATCAACGGAATTCCGTCGAGCGGCTCGAGCGCGCGCAGCAGGACGCCTGCCCCAACGCCGGCAGCCTCGCTCGTTACGTTGCACATATACGAGGATCCGTAGGTGAAATAGACATAGGCGTGACCGCGCTGGAGATACAGAGATCGAATGCGCGGGGTGGGACCATGAAAGGCGTGACCGCTCGCATCACCAGGCGGATAGGCCTCGGTCTCGACGATCCGACCACTGGCTCTACCGTTGGAGTCCTCGCGCACCAGGATCTTGCCGATGAGGTAGCGCGCAAGCGAAATCGTCGCGCGTGGCAGCTCCGCGCGCCGCAGGCGTCGGAGCGGTTGCGCGGCGTCGACGGGTATCAGCTCGTTGGGTCTCCTATTCATCGGCGAGAAGCCGTGCGGGTTCAGTAGCGATGTCTGAACCAATATCAGATCAAGACCGAGCCGGCGAGATTGGCCCCGGTCCCAGTATCGGGCATTGTTAGTGCAGCCAGCGAACGGGCCGCACGCTTAGCCGCACGCTCATGCGTACACGACAGTCGCGCAGCGCCTCCTCCGGCATCGCCTGCAGGATCCGCTCGTCGCGACGTATGACCATGCGGACGTCGTCGACGCCTTCAAGCGCCAGATGCAACAGGCGCCGGAGGTGATGCAGTGCTTCTACGTGACGGGCCCTCCGACTTCGTGCTGTTGCCGACGGCCGACGACATGGCGGACTACGAGGAATTCGCGCAGCGCTACTTCTTCCAGAAGAGCGGGCGACGATTCGAAAGTCTCGCCGCCATGACCCGCGTGAAGTTGGGGACTGCCATTCCCTCGCCGCCAAAGCCGCTAGACCAGCGATCACCCTGGCGGCATTCGGCTCCGGCCGCTAGCATGCGCCGCGAGTGTTTCGGGGGAAATGCATGGTCGATCTCGATCTCTGCTACACGCCGGCGACGGTCCTGGCGCGCCGCATCGCCGCGCGCAAGCTGTCGCCGGTCGAGGTGGTGAAGAACGCGCTGGCGCGCATCGATGCGGTCAACCCAAAGCTCAACTGCTTCTGCTTCGTCTATCCGGAGGAAGCGCTGAAGGCGGCGCGCACCGCCGAGCGCGCCGTCAAGGCCGGCCGGAAGCTCGGGCCGCTGCACGGCGTGCCCGTCGCCATCAAGGACCTGACGCCGACCAGGGGCAAGCGCACGACGCTCGGCAGCTACACCCACGAGCACTGGGTGCCCGAGCACGACGCCGCCATCGTCGAGAGGCTGCGCGACGCCGGCGCCATCCTCGTCGGCAAGACGACGACGCCCGAGTTCGCCTATTCGAGCTTCACCGAAAGCCCGCTCTGGGGCGCCACGCGCAATCCCTGGAACCCCGAGCGCACGCCCGGCGGCTCGTCCGGCGGGTCCGGGGCGGCCGTGGCCGCGGGCTGTGTGCCGCTCGCCGAGGGCACGGACATGGGCGGCTCCGTGCGCATCCCTGCCGCCTGGTGCGGCATCGTCGGCCTCAAGCCCAGCCTCGGCCGCATACCCCTCGACATCCTGCCCAGCGTCTTCGACAACATCTCGCATTTCGGCCCCCTCGCCCGCACCATCGACGACGCCCGCCTCTTCCTGCGGGTGACCCAGGGTCCGGACGAGCGCGACATCCAGTCGAACGGCACGCCGCTGCGCCTGACCGGGCGCCAGCCGGCGTCGATCAAGGGGATGCGCCTCGCGCTCAACATCGATCTCGGGTGCTATGCCGTCGACGCCGAGGTCGAGGCGGCGGTGCGCGACGCGGCCAAGGCGCTGGTCAAATGCGGGGCCAAAGTCGAGGAGGTCGAGATCCCCTGGACGCGCCGCATCGCCGATGCCTGGACCGAGATCTGGCAGGTCTTCATGGCCGCCTATTTCGGCCATCTGCTCGACGACTACCGCGAGAAGATGGACCCCCACGTGGTCAGGCTGATCGAGGCCGGCAACCAGATGCCGGCGCGTCACTACAAGCGCCTGGAGATCGAGCGCACCGAGCAATGGCGCGGCTTCCAGCCGATCCTGGAGAAATACGACGCCTTCCTCTGCCCAACCATGCGCGTTCCGGCCCCGCGTGTCGGCGAGCGCGACGAAGGCTACTACGCCGACCGCGGCGACGGCCTCTACTACGGCCTCGACATGACCGGGCAGTTCAACCTTTTGGCGCCTTGCCCGGCCCTCTCCGTGCCCTGCGGCTGGAGCCGGGAGGGCCTGCCGATCGGCCTGCAGATCGTGGGGCGTCGCTGGCGCGACGATACCGCGCTCACGATCGGGAAGGCGCTGGAGACGGCGCGGCCGTGGGGCGACAGACGGCCGCCGTTATAGGAGGCGGGTAGCCTACCGGCCGGCGGCGACCGCTTCCATCTCCGCCAGGGTGATTCGCCCGTCCTTGTTGCCGTCGAGCCGCTGGAAGGAGCGCGTGCCGGCGGCGGCGTGCTCGGCGGGCGACACCTTGCCGTTCTTGTCCGTGTCGAGGAAGTCGAACTGCTTGCCCCAGATCTCCTGCGCCCGTGCGACCTGGTCGCCGGTGAGATTCGGGGCGCCGTGCGCCTTGGGATCGACATACTCCGCCCGCGACACGCTGCCGTCCTTGTCGGCGTCGAAGCTGGCGAAGTCCTGCTGGCCGACTCTCTGGAACTCGGCGCCCGTGATGCTGCCGTCCTTGTTGTCGTCGAAGCGCTGGAAGATGTAGCGCACCGCCTCGTCCTGCTGCGAATTGGCGTTGGAATTGGTGTTGCTGGATTGCGCCGCGGCGGGGCCTGCCGCCAGCACGAGAAGCCCCAGCGTCGCGACGGCCAATGACCATGACCTTTGCATCCCCGCTCCTCCCTGTTTGAAATGCCGCGCCTCGGGGTCAGCTAGGGAAGACGGCAGGCGCCTTCAATGAAGCCGCCGCCGCGGTCCCGTCGATCGCGCATTTTTGCCACATGCGGCGATTGGGTTCGGCGCGACCATCGGCAAGTTGCAGGGCGTCGCCAAGATTAACCGAAAAGAAATGGCCCCACGCTATTGACAGCAGCGACGGTGATTCCCATTCTGTGGGCCCGACACGGAGAGTGGAATGTGAGCGCCCTGCTTCGACTGCGACGACGACCCGCGTCCGCCACGACATCGTGGCGCCGCCCGCCGCGCCTGCACGAAGCGCGCCGCTCCGCCGAGGTATAGGGGTGACGCATCGGCAGCCGGCGGATCATCCCTTCGACCCGCTGCTTTTTGGACTGCCGAGAGGCCCCTGATGTACAAGATCTCCGACGAACAACCGGCCGACGCCGGCGCCATCGAAGAACTTCTCGACCTCGCCTTCGGTCCCGGTCGGCTGAGCAAGGCCTCCTACCAGTTCCGCCACAATGTCGAGCCGATGCCGGAGTTGTGCCGGGTGGCCTACGACGGCGAGCGGCTCGTGGGTTCGATCCGCTACTGGCCGATCCGCGTCGGCCGGGCCAACACCCCGTCGCTGCTGCTCGGTCCGCTGGCCGTCGATCCCCGGCGCCGTGGCGAAGGCATCGGCCGGATGCTCGTGGCACAGACGCTCGACCAGGCGACCCTTGACGGACACAAGTTTGTGCTGCTGGTGGCCGACCCCGGCTACTACGAGCAGTTCGGCTTCATGCCGGCGGCTCCATTCGGCTTCACCATGGCGCGGGAAAACCCGGCGCGCCTGATGGTGCGGCCGCTGCGCCCGGGCGCGATCAGCGGCATGTCCGGCGCGATCAAGCCCTGGAGGTCGGTTCGCCTTCGCGGCACGGCCGCCCGGGCGGCCTAGCTTCATCCCGGCCTGACGCCGTCGGGATTGGACGAGGACCCGAAACGCGGATAGGGGGCAGGCGATGGCCGAGTATCGGCTCTATTGCATGGGGGAATCCGGCAACTCCTACAAGGTCGCCCTGATGCTCAAGCTGTGCGACAGCGACTGGGAGCCGCACTGGGTCGACTACTTCAACGGCGAGACGCGCCGGGACGATTTTCGCGGGACGATCAACGAACTGGGTGAGGTGCCGGTGCTCGAACATGCCGGCAAGCGGCTGTCGCAGAGCGGCGCCATCCTCACCTATCTGGCCGAGCGGACCGGCCGCTTCGGCGGCCGCAACGCCGACGAGCGCTACGAGGCGCTGCGCTGGATCCTGTTCGACAACCACAAATTCACCAGCTACCTCGCCACGCTGCGGTTCCTGGTCGGCATCCAGAAGACCGGCGAGACGCCGGTGACGGAATTCCTGCGCACCCGCGCGCTGGCCGCCTTCGGCATCGTCGAGAAGCACCTGGCGGCACGCCCCTTCATCGTCGGCGACGCGCCCACCATCGCCGACATCTCCATGGTCGGCTATCTCTACTATCCCGAGCCGACGGGAATCGATCGCTCGGCCTTCCCCAATATCGAGGCGTGGACCAGGCGCATCGCCGCCCTGCCCGGCTGGAAGGCGCCCTACGACCTGATGCCGCGCGCCCGCGCCGCCTAGGCGCGGCTATATCGGAGAACCGCTTCCCCTCACTTCGTCGGGCGTTATGCGGCCGTCGCCATTCGCGTCGATCGCCGACAGCCGCTTGTTGAAGGCGGCGGCAAACTCGTCGGCGGTGACGCGGCCGTCGCCATTCGTGTCCGCAGCGGCAAAGCGCCTGCTTCGGGAGCGCTCGGGGTTCGGCGGCCGGTCGGTCGCGGCCTGCCGGCCGGCCCGGCGGGCCGTGAACTCATCCAGCGTCAGAACGCCGTCGTGATTCGCGTCGAGCCGGGCGAACAGCCGCTGCTCGAATGCTTGCGCCTCGTCCGCCGTGACAACGCCGTCGCCGTTGGCATCCATTCTGAGGAGGAGCCGTTCCAGGGGCCTGCCGGTCGTCGCCTCGCCCGCTCGGGCCGCGGCGGACGCCGTCGCTCCGGCGACGGACCCGGCGATCAAGAGAGCAACCAGATTCCAGCGCCCGGCGGTGCGTATCCCGTTCATCCGATCTTCTCCCATGCCGAAAGGGGACGGCGGTCGGACCGTCGCCTGTTCCTTGCACGGCCGGAAACACGGAATCCTGCGGCGGCTACTGACTCTCGCCGAGGCGGGCGAGGGCCGCCTGGGCGTCCGCATAGCCCTGTGCTGCGGCCTGTCGGTACAGTCTGACGGCCTGGCTCCTGTCCGCCTCGACGCCCTGGCCGGCTTCGTAGATGCGGCCGAGACCGAACTGCGCTGCCGCGAGACCCTGGTCGGCGGCGGCCGTCAGCCAGCGCCGGGCGCGATCGAGGTCCTGCGGCACGCCCTCGCCGCTCAGATAGGCGTAGCCGAGATTGTACTCGCCGCTGGCGTTGTCCAGCTCCGCCGCGCGGCGATACCAATGCACCGATTGGATCAGATCTTTGGAGACGCCGTGGCCGAAATAATAGAGGTGGCCGATATAGACCATCGCCTCGGCATTGTCGGCTTCGGCCGCCTGGCTGTACCAGTGCAACGCCTGGGCGAAGTCCTGGGAGGTACCCTGCCCTTCCTGGTAGAGGTAGCCGAGCCAGACCTCGGCACCAGCATCGCCACCCTCGGCGAGCCGCTTGAACTCGAGAAAGGCAACGTCGGGATGGCCGCCATTGTAGGCATCCATGGCGGCGGTCATGTCGGCACGCGCCGGTCCTTCCGCGGCAAGCACCACCGCGAACGTCAATCCGATCGTCAGCCGGCCCGGTCGGCGCACGTCGTTCTGCCCCTGTTTTCCACCTGCCCTGTTGTGCCGCCGGCCAGTGCCGATTTCAAGGTCGGTGATAGACGGCCAGGCCGAACAGCATGTTGACGGTCTCGCCGTCGTCGGCCAGCGGCAGCAGCAGCACGTCGTAATTGATGTAGCCGCGCTCCCGCCAGTCGAGGCGTTGGCGGCGCAGATAGATCCGCCCCGCGGCCGCGTCGACATATTGGCGCCCCATCGGCGTGGCTTCGACTCCGGCGACGAGCTCGTCGAGATAGGCGTTGGTCATCTCGAACTCCATGCTGACGATCGTCGTGCCGACCAGGCGGAAGCGGAACCGCGGCCGCACGCCCGCCACAACGTCGACGAGAAAGATGTTCGGCAGGAGCTGCGGGATTTCCGTCGTCTCGACGTCCGCCCGCGCCGGCAGCCGGCCGCCCCGCCGCTTGCCCTGCCAATAGGCGAAGAAGTCGCGCAGCGGGGCGTTCTCCGGCCGCCGCAGCGCTTCGTCCAGGCCATCATCGATCGTGAGCGTCGGCTGTGGCACTTCGCCCCCAAGTCGCCCGCTCACCCAGACCCACGCGGGTTCGCAATAGCCTCGATTCGACGGACAGGCAAACCTTCCCCGCCCGCGGCCCTTGCCGGGCCGGCCCGCCATCCGTTATGCCTCAGCCACCTCTGAGGGACGGCACGGCATGACCCTGAACGACAACCTGCGCACCGGCGGCCGCATCCTGGTCGACGCGCTGAAGATCCACGGCGTCGATCTCGCCTTCTGCGTGCCCGGCGAGAGCTATCTTGCCGTGCTCGATGCGCTCTACGACGCACGCAATTCCATCCGCCTCATCACCTGCCGGCAGGAGGGCGGTGCGGCCAACATGGCCGAGGCGTACGGCAAGCTCACCGGGCGGCCCGGCATCTGCTTCGTCACGCGCGGCCCCGGCGCCACCAACGCCTCGATCGGCGTGCACACGGCCATGCAGGATTCGACGCCGATGATCCTCTTCATCGGCCAGGTCGCGCGCGACCAGGCCGAGCGCGAGGCCTTCCAGGAAGTCGACTTCACGCGCATGTTCGCGCCGCTCTGCAAATGGGCGGCGCAGATCAACGATCCCGCCCGCATCCCCGAGCTGGTCAGCCAGGCCTTTCACCGCGCCGTCGCCGGCCGTCCCGGGCCGGTCGTGCTGGCGCTGCCCGAAGACATGCTGACCGCCACGGCGGACGTGGCCGACGCCGGTCCCTATAAGGTCGTGCGGCCGCATCCCGGTGCCGGCGAGATGAATGCGATGCGCGCCCTCCTGGCCGAAGCCGATCGCCCGTTCGTCATCATCGGCGGCGGCGGCTGGAGCGCCGCCGCGGTTGCCGACTTCGCGGCTTTCGCCGAGGCGAACAGCCTGCCGGTCGGCGCCTCCTTCCGCTGCCAGGACCTGATGGACAATTCGCACCCAAACTATGTCGGCCATGTCGGCATCGGCATCGATCCGCCGCTCGCCCAACGGGTACGGAACGCCGATCTGCTCCTGGTCGTCGGGGCCCGTCTCGGCGAGATGACCACCGGCGGCTACACCCTAGTCGACGTGCCGGTGCCGAAGCAGACACTCGTCCACGTGCATGCCGGCGCCGAGGAGCTCGGCCGCGTCTACCAGCCGGCGCTGCCGATCAACGCCGGCATGGCGCAGTTTGCCGCCGCGGCCCGCGACCTGGCGCCCGTCGATTCGTCGCGCTGGACGGCCGCGACGGCGAAGGCGCGCGAGGAGTATCTGGCGACCCTGAAGCCGCTGCCGCATGCCGGCCGCCTGCAGATGGGCGAGGTGGTTGCCTGGCTGCGGGAACGCCTGCCGCCCGATGCCATCCTCGCCAACGGCGCCGGCAACTACACGGCCTGGGTGCACCGCCACCACCAGTATCGCCGCTATCGCACGCAACTGGCGCCGACCAGCGGGGCCATGGGCTATGGCGTGCCGGCCGCCATCGCCGCCAAGGCGGTGCACCCGGACAGAGCCGTCATCGCGTTTGCCGGCGACGGCTGCTTCCTGATGAACGGACAGGAGCTGGCGACGGCCGTGCAGTACGGCCTGCCGATCATCGTCATCGTCGTCAACAATGGCATGTACGGCACCATCCGCATGCATCAGGAGCGCGAGTACCCGACGCGCACCATCGGCACCGACCTTGCCAACCCCGATTTCGCCGCCCTCGCCCGCGCCTACGGAGCCTATGGGGAGACGGTGGAGGCGACCGCCGACTTTGCCCCCGCTTTCGAGCGCGCGGTCGCGGCCGGCAAGCCGGCCCTGCTCGAGCTGCGACTCGACCCCGACGCAATCACGCCGCGCATGGGCCTCGGCCAGATCCGCGAGAACGCGCTGAAAGCGCACCCGCGCTAAGCAAGGCGAGGAAAACTGCTGCGCCGCCGCCCACGCGCGGAGTCGAGACGGCGGCAGGAACTCTGCCGCCGCCCGGACTGTCCGGCTCAGTATTCGTCGTCGATGCTCGCGTCATCCATGCCATCCGCTCCGAGTTCGACCATGACAGCGGTCGGCTCGGGATCGTGCGGCTCCAGCATCGTGTGCTTTTCGTTGGTCCAGCTGGCCACGCTCACGAGATTTCCGACGTGCTCGTCAAGGGGCGACCGCTCCACGATGCTCAACCCCTGATCGTCGAGGAAGAACGTGTGACGGCCGAACACGGTCTCGAGCTGGGGCGAGGCGGCATGGCCTTCCGGGACCACATGCCCCTCGATGTTTTCTTCAACGCGCCGGACCTGTTCAGGAGACAGCTTCATGGTGCACCTCCATGTCGTGCAAAATCTCGCCAGAGGCAGCTCCTAAAACGCAAAAACCCGCACGTGCCGAGAGGCGCGGTGCGGGGCCTCCCACCGGAGCGGTGGTCCATCGAGCGGCCGAGTCTGCCTTGACGAGCGGCATATTGGGCTCGCGCGGGACGAATCAACCCCGTGCCCCCGGCGATGACCGAGGGCGGTGTGGCAAAGATGCGACAACGGGCGCGCCTCGGCGCCGCCTACTCCTTCACAGCGCCGGTCAGCGAAGCGACGTAGTGCTCGACGAAGAACGAGTAGAAGAGGGCCACCGGCAGCGAGCCGAGCAGCGCCCCCGCCATGAGCGAGCCCCAGTGATAGACGTCGCCTTCGACGAGTTCGGTGAGGACGCCGACGGGCACGGTCTTCTCCTCGGTCGAGGAGATGAAGGCCAGCGCATAGATGAACTCATTCCACGACAAAGTGAAGGCGAAGATGCCGGCTGAGATGAGCCCCGGCACGGCCAGCGGCAGCGTGATCTTCCAGAGGATCTGGAGGCGCGTCGCGCCGTCGATCAGGGCGCATTCCTCGAGCTCGTAGGGAATCGTCTTGAAGTAACCCATCAGCAGCCAGGTGCAGAAGGGAATGAGGAACGTCGGATAGGTCAGGATCAGCGCCCAGACGGTGTCGTAGATGCCGATGCCGTAGACGAGGATCGCCAGCGGAATGAAGAGAATGCTCGGCGGCACGAGGTAGGCCAGGAAAATGAGGAGGCCGACGGTCTGCGCACCCCGGAAGCGCAGGCGCGTGATCGCGTAGGCGGCGAGCACGCTGGCGAAGATCGAGAGCACCGTCGAGCCCACCGCCACCAGCATCGTGTTCAGCAGCCAGGCCGGGTAGTCGGTCTCGAACAGAAGCTTGCGGATGTTGGCGAGCGTCGGGCTGTCGATCCAGAACGGGTTGTGGTCGGCGAAATTGTAGAGTTCGTCGTTCGGCTTGAAGGTCGTGACGCCCATCCAATAGAACGGGAACAGCAGGACGATGACGAAGATCGCAAGCGGGATGTAGAGCGTGACGACGCGCCGCGGCACGGTCTCCAGATAGCCCATGCCCTCCGCATCCACGGCGATCGCGCCGGCGACCTTGACCCCGTCAGTCATCGGCGCCGCCCTGCTGCCACTTGCGGCGCTGCAGCCCGTAGTAGCTGAAGAGGGTCGCGGCGACGAGGAACGGGATCATCGCCGTCGAGATGGCGGCGCCCTCGCCGAGCGCGCCGCCGGGGATCGCGCGCTGGAAGGCCAGCGTCGCCATCAGGTGCGTCGTGTTCAGCGGCCCGCCGCGCGTGATGGCGTAGACGAGCTGAAAATCGGTGAACGTGAACAGTACCGAGAAGGTCAGCACGACCGCCAGGATCGGCATCAGCATCGGCACGGTCACGTGGCGGAAGCGCTGCCAGTTGCTGGCGCCGTCGAGCGCCGCCGCCTCGTAGAGCGACGGCGAGATCGTCTGCAGGCCGGCCAGCAGACAGATCGCCACGAAGGGTATGCCGCGCCAGACGTTGGCGACGATGAGGGACCAGCGCGCATGCCAGGGCACGCCGAGGAAATCGATGTACTGGTGATTGTGGATCAACCCCATACGCTCCAGCGACCAGGAGATGATCGAGAACTGCGGATCGTAGATCCACCAGAAGGCGATGGCCGAGAGCACCGTCGGCACGATGTAGGGCAGCAGCACGATAGCGCGGATCAGCGCCTTGAACGGGATCGCCTGGTTGAGGAGCAGCGCCAGCCACAGGCCGAGGGCGAATTTGGCGATCGTGGCGGCGAGGGTATAGACGATCGTGTTGAAGACCGAGAGCCAGAACACGTCGTCGTCGAAGAGGGAGAAGTAGTTCTCGAGCCCGATGAAGATTCCGGGCCGGCCGATATGCGCGTCGGTGAACCCCATCCAGATCCCGAGCCCAAGCGGATAGGTGAGGAAGAGCAGCAGGATGGCCGCCGCCGGGAACATGAAGAGCGCCGACAGCACGGCGCGATTGTCGAGCGCGCGGGCCACGAGCCCGTTCGACACTTCTCTCCGTGCGACGGCAGTCGCGGTCACCATTTCCTTCCCTTGACTCCCCCGCGCAAGCGGGGGTCCAGAGCAAGTGACGTGCGGCCGCCCTGGACCCCCGCTTTCGCGGGGGAGTCAGAAGGAACCTGGATCAAGGTCATCGGCATAGACGGGTCGTTCGATCCATGTGTCTATCGATCCTACACCTTGTAATACCGTTCGGCGCGCTTCTGTGCTTCGGCGGCGGCGTCCTGCGGCGTCTTCGCGCCGGACGCGGCCTGGGCCACCATGTTCACCATGACGAAGTCCGCCATGACCGCGGCCGAGGCATAGCCCAGCGATCCCGCATAGCCCGGCCACTGCATGTTGGCCATCAGATCGCGATAGGGCGTGTGCTTGGGATCGACGGTCCAGATCTTGCTTTTCTCGTACTCGCGCAGCGGCTGGCTGAAGTAGCCGATCGATGCCTCCTGCCAGGGCACGTATTGCTCGCGCTCGAGCATGAAGCGGACGTAGTCCTTGGCCGCGTTCGGATACTTCGTGTAGGCGAACACCATCGCCGGCACCGTGAGATGCAGCTCGGTCGGATGCCCGACCGGCCCGACCGGCAGCACCGCATGATTGATGTCGTCGGCCAGCGCCTTGATCTTGGGATCGTCGGAGTTCTTGGCCGCGTAGTAGATGGAGATGCCGTTGATCGTCCACGAGAGCTGGCCGTCGAGGAACGCCTTGTTGTTCGACGGGTCAAGCCAGGAGAGCGTGCCCGGAATGAAGGTCTTGT
>JBKOWC010000224.1:0-10110 GCA_046724215.1 Pseudomonadota bacterium
GTTCTCCTCCATCTCGTGCAGGATGCGGGTGAAGGGCGAGCGGCTGTCGCCCGAGATGTGCTGGGCCGACATGCGCTGCGGCTCGGCATCGCGGCGGATGCGCTGGCTGACGAAGCCGTTGGCGACGATCTGCGCCAGGCCGGGCCCGTGGCGGCGGGCGATCAGGTGCAGCATCAGGTCCAGCGCGGCAGCCCCGCCGGCGCAGGTGATGCGGTCGCGGTCGATGACGTAGAGCTGTTCGGTCGTCGCGATGTCCGGGTGCTGGTCGCGGAACATGGCCATCGCCTCCCAGTGCAGCGTCACCCGATAGCCCTCGAGCAACCCGGCCTCGGCCAGCGCGAAGACGCCGGTGTCGATGGCTCCGAGCACGGCGCCGTGGCGCGCTAGGCGGCGCAGCCAGTTGAGAATGCGCTTGGTGAAGTTCTGGGTCGGATGGTTGCCGGCGCAGACGAACACGGTCGGGAACCAGGCGACGTCGGCGATGCTGCCCTCGACCGGGATGGCCATGCCGTTGCCCGCCTTGACGGGCCGTCCGTCGGGCGAGAACAGGTGCCAGCTGTAGAGCCGGCGGCCCTTGTTCTGGTTGGCGATGCGCAACGCCTCGATGGCCGGGATCAGGGCGTAGATCGGAAACTCCGGCAGCAGCAGGAAGCCATAGCGCACGACTTCCGACTCGGCCGCTGCCGGCGGCGCCAGCGTCGCCATCCTCTTTCTCCCCGTCTTTGCCCGGCACCGATGCGTCCGGGCCGTTGTCGCAAATCGTCAAGTTTTCGGGTCCCAGAGTCAACCGGCCCGACGGACGGCAATTCGATAATCCCCGAGCGTCGCCAAGGGGTGAGGAAGGACATGGATTTCGAACGGGCCAAGCAGCGTCTCCAGGGCTGCTACATCACGGTGCCCACGATGTTCCGCGATCCCGGCCTGGAGCTGGACCTGGCGGCGACGCGGCGGAACGTCCGCTTCCTTCTCGACAACGGCATCACCGAGAAATACGGGACGCTCCTGGCCGGCGGCGCGGCCGGCGACTTCTCCGCCATGACCTTCGACGAGCGCGTGCAGGTGGCCGGGGCGGTCGTCGAAGAAGCCGATGGGCGCCTCCCGGTCGCCATGGGCGCGCAAACCACGAGCACCCTGGAACTCAGGCGGTTGGCGAAGGCCGCCGGGAAACTCGGGGCGGAGTTCATCCAGGTCTCCTGCCCCTTCTACTTCACCCATACCGAGGAGGACTTCTTCGAGTATGTGGCGGCGGCGGCCGAGGCGGCCGACATCGGCATCATCATCTACAACACGTTCTGGACCAGTGCGGCCGTGTCGTTCAAGACGGTTGAGCGGCTGGCCCAGATCCCCAACGTCGTCGGCCTCAAATGGGCGACGCCGCGCACGGACGCGATGGAGTTCGAGGACGTCGTCAGCCACTTCAGCGGGCGGCTCACGATCATCGACAACCATCTGCTGTTCGCCATGAGCCATATGATGGGCGCCCGCGCCTTCGAGGTGCATCTCTGCAACTACTGGCCGGAATGGGGCATCCGCCTGATCGACGACCTCGACGCCGGGCGCTACGTCGAGGTGCAGCGCGCGCTCGTGCGCGAGGCCATGCCTTTCTACAAGCTGTGGGTCGAGATCGAGAAGACTCACACCAGCGGCGACGGCTATCTCGACAAGCTGTGCATGGAACTGGTGGGGCTGGATTCCAGCCGCTGCCGGCCGCCGACGCGCGACATCCGCAAGCTCTACCGCGAACGCTGCCGCCAGATGCTGATCGGCACCGGCGTGCCGCGGGTATTGCCGGCCGAACGCCTGCTCGAAGCGCACGGCCGCTGAGGGTCGGACCAACGACAGAACCAACGAGGGAGGCACAAGACCATGACGGACACATCTAGGCTTGCACAACGACTCAACCGCCGCCAGGTGCTGGCGGCGACCGGCGCCGCAGCGCTGGCCACGACCCTGCCGGGCCGGGCCGCCTTCGCGGCCGACAAGGTGATCCTGCGCACGAACTGGCTGTTCTACGGCTCGCATTCCGTCTTCTTCCTCGGCATCGACAAGGGCTACTACGACAAGAACGGTCTCGATGTCGTGGTGAAGCAGGGCAACGGCTCCGGCAACACGGTGCGGCTCGTCGCCAACAAGGACACCACCTTCGCCTACGCCTCGGCCGTGACGATGATGAAGGTGGCGGCCCAGGGGGCGCCGATCATCGCCGTGGCGACGATCGACGCGACCGGGACCGACGCCGTGCTGGTCAATCCCGACTCGGGCATCAAGAGCTTCAAGGACCTCGAGGGCAAGAAGGTGTTGACGACCTCGGGGGCCGGCGTCAACACCATGTTCCCGGTGGCGGCGGCCAATGCCGGCGCCGACGTCTCCAAGATCGAGCTGACGAACGTCGCCGAGAGCGCCCTGGTCTCCAGCTATCTGCAGGGACTGGCGCCGGCCATGCTCGGCGGCATGGACGACAAGCCGGCGGAGATCGAGGCCAACGGCGGCAAGACGCCGGTGATCTTCAACTACGCCGACTACGGCGTCTATCAGCCGGGCTATGCCATCGTCGCGCACCGCGACATGGTCAAGGACAACCCGGACCTGGTGAAGCGCTTCGTCAAGGGCACGCTGATGGCGGTCAAGGAGGCGAAGGCCAATCCGGACGAGTCGATCGCCTCGCTGATCAACTGGGTGGCCAGCACCTCCGACGACAAGGAGAAGAAGCAGGCCCGCGAGGTGCTCGACGTGACGCTCTCGATCCTCTACTCGCCCAACAACAAGGACAAGAAGCTCGGCCTCAACGTCCCGGCCGACTGGGCGGCGGCGCTCGACATGCTGAAGAAATACACGGACCTGAAGACCGACATGAAGGCCGAGGATTTCTACACCAACGACTTTGTCCCTGATTCCGTGTAGTCGTTGCACATCACCTTGTCTTGATTCCCCCGCGGAAGCGGGGGTCCAGGAGCAAGCGACGGGTGCGGTCGCCCTCGCATCAAGTGCGGGGCAAGCTCTGGGCCCCCGCTTTCGCGGGGGAATCATGATGAGGATAGGCTTTATCATTTTCCCATGAGCGTGCCCGTCAGCATCCGAGCGGTGCGCAAGGTCTATCCGTCGAAGGCCGGGCCGGTGGATGCGCTCGGGCCCGTCGACCTCGACATCGCCAGCGGCCGCTTCATCTCGCTCGTCGGGCCGTCGGGCTGCGGCAAGAGCACGCTGCTGCTCATGCTGGCGGGACTCCTCGACATCACAGCCGGCGAGATCGACGTGGCCGGCCGCCGGATCGACGGGCCGCTCACCGACGTCGGCATCGTCTTCCAGGGCAACGTGCTGGTCGACTGGCGCGACGTGCTCGGCAACGTGCTGCTGCAGGTCGAGATGCGCGGCCTGCGGCGCCGGGACTACGAGGAACGCGCCCGCGTCCTCCTCGGCTCCGTCGGGCTGCAGGATTTCATGCGCCACCATCCCTATGAACTTTCCGGCGGGATGCAGCAGCGCACGGCCTTCTGCCGGGCGCTCATCCATGACCCGCCGCTCATCCTGATGGACGAGCCGCTCGGCGCCCTCGACGCCATGACGCGCGAGCAGCTGCGCGGCGATCTCGAGCGTCTCTGGATGGCGACGCGCAAGACCGTCGTCTTCGTCACCCACAGCATCGACGAGGCGGTGCAGCTGTCGGACGAGGTGGTCGTCATCTCGCCGCGGCCGGGCCGCATCGTGGAGCGCGTCGTCGTCGACCTGCCGCGGCCACGGACGCTCGAACTGCGGCAGGGCGCCGACTTCCAGCGGCTGGTCGGCGAGATCAAGCAGATCTTCATGGGCTACGGCGTGATCTAGGGATTGACGATATGAGCGACATGGCGGTGGAGGGCGGCTCGCGCGCGTGGGTCGCAGAGACTTTGACCCCAATTCTTTTCGGGGTCGGATGCTTCGCGCTGTGGGAAGGGGTGGTGCAGCTGTTCCGCGTGCCGCTCTACATCCTGCCGCCGCCGTCGGCCATCTTCACCCAGTTCGTGCTGAAGCTGCCACGCATCTGGGAATACACGCTGGTGACCGGGCAGGAGACGCTGGTCGGCTTCGCAGCATCGATCCTGCTCGGCGTGCCCATGGGGCTGCTCGTCGCCTTCTCGCCGCTGCTGCGGCGGACCTTCTACCCGCTGGCGGTGACGCTGGAGATGGTGCCGAAGATCGTCTTCGCGCCGGTGTTCATCAGCTGGTGGGGCCTCGGCTTCCTGCCCAAGATTTACGTGGTCGTGCTCGTCTGCTTCTTCCCGATCATGCTGAACGGCATCCTGGCCTTCACGTCGCTGAGCACCGAACTCGGCCGCTTCTGCCTGTCGACCGGCGCGGGAGCGTTGCGGACCTTCTTCAAGGTGCGGCTGCCGGCGGCGCTGCCGCAGCTCTTCGTCGGCATCAAGGGGGCGGCGGTGAACGCCACCGTCGGCGCCACGGTCGCCGAATGGATCGGCTCCGACGCCGGGCTCGGCTTCTACATCCAGCAGGCCGTGGGCGAGTACCGCATGGACATCGCCTTCGCGATTATCTTCATGCTGGCGGCCTTGGGCCTCTTCGTGTTCTGGATCGTCATCCTGGCGGAGCGCCTGCTGATCCCCTGGCATGTTTCGCAGCGCGCGCCGGTCCAGGGCGCCTGACGCAGACGAGATACAGAAGGACAAGCATGCCCGCCGCCCATACCGCCCCCGCCTACCGCGCCGCCGATCTCGTCGGCTTCGCCCGCGACCTCTTCGCCGCCGCCGGCTGCGATGGCGACAAGCCGCAGGCCATCGCCGAGCTGCTGGTCGAGGCCGACCTTTTGGGCCACACGACCCACGGCCTGCAGCTGGCCGCCCCCTATCTCGGCGAGATCGAGAAGGGGACGATGCAGGCCAAGGGCGAGCCGGTGCTGGTCGCCGACCGCGGCGCCGCCGTGACCTGGGACGGCGGCTATCTGCCGGGCGTCTGGCTGACGGCACGGGCGATCGACCTCGGTGTCGTGCGCGCCCGCAGCCACGGCACCTGCGCCATCGCCATCCGTCGCAGCCACCACATCGCCTGCCTCGCGGCCTACCTGACGCGGGCGACCGACCAGGGAATGATGATCACCATCGCGAGCTCCGACCCCTCCGACTGCAGCGTGGCGCCCTTCGGCGGCACCAAGGCGGTGTTCACCCCCGACCCGATCGCCGTCGGCATCCCCACGGACGGCGACCCGATCCTGATCGACATGAGCGCCTCCATCACCACCAACGGGCTCACCAACCGGCTGCGCAAGGAAGGGCGCCGCTATCCCGGCCAGTGGGCGATGGACGCGGCCGGCAACCCGACCGACGACCCGAACGCCCTCTTCACGGACCCGCCGGGGACGATCCTGCCGACCGGCGGCCGCGACCATGGCCACAAGGGCTATGGCCTCGCCCTCACCATCGAGGCGCTGACGCAAGGGTTGCCGGGCTTCGGCCGCGCCGAGAAGCCGACCGGCTGGGGCGCCGGCACCTTCATCCAGGTCTTCGACCCGGCGGCCTTCGGCGGCGGCGATGCCTTCGTGCGGGAGACCGGCTGGATCGCCGCCGCCTGCCGCGCCAACCCGCCGGTGCCGGGCGGGGCTGTGCGCCTGCCGGGCCAGCAGGGCCTGGCCCGCAAGCGGGCGGCGCTGAAGGAAGGGGTATGGCTCTATGCCGGGATCATGGACGCGCTCAAGCCCTGGGCGGAGAAGCTGAAGGTTACAGCGCCACGACCGATCGGGTCGTGAAGCGGGCGATCCAGCCGGCAACCGCAAAATGAGCGATGGACCCCATGTCCAGCGGGAATGGGGCAAAGGAAGAAAGATTCACCGCAGAGACGCGGAGACGCAGAGAAGGGTTTGATGCGCGCTGCGCGCGAAGGCGCGCCGGTAGCCTTCCTCTTGCGTCTCTGCGGTTTTCCTTTCTTTGAGGCTGGACCCCCTTGTCCTGCGGAGCAGGTGGTGCCCGCCGCCCTTCCGCGGGGCCGCGCCGCAGATAGGTCAGCCGTCATGACCCTTTCAGCGAATCGATCAAACAACCCCATATAAAGGAAGTTAACGACATCGAGGTGTCGCTGGCGGGACATTTCCAGCGCCGGGAAGCGCCACGCCCGCAGCCTTCGCGCGAGGCCGATTTCCTGTCCGATCCACGATGTCCAACAGCGTGGCGCCCACCCAAGCCGATGACTGCGCCGCGTATGATCCTATGGAACATTTCAAGAACATACAAGTGGATTTTTCGCCTTCTCTAACGAGAAAGCACTGCGCCAGCGCCTTCAGGCAATCACATCGGCCGAAGGACCGCCTAATTAGGGCGGCTCCTCGGGGAATTGCAGCGCGCCGTCCGGGATGACCACGCCGGGGAGCCTGCGCGAGGTCCAGATGTGGACGGCTTGCCTCAGGTCCGGCGGCTGGTCGAGCGAGCCGCCCTTGACGCTCAGGGTCTCGGTTTCACCAACGGTCTGGTGCCAGAGGCGGGAGCCGCAGTCCAGGCAATAGGCGCAGTCCAGGGTGCGGCCGCTGTCGGTCGGGCGCGACCAGGTGCGCACGCGGCCGCGCGTCAGGCGGAAATCCGCCTGCCGGACGATGACGGAGATGCCGAAGGCCGAGGCCGACTGCTTGCGGCATTCGCGGCAGTGGCACACGTAGAGTTCCAGCGGCGCGCCCGCGGTCTCGTAGCGGACGCCGCCGCACTGGCAGCCGCCGGTTCGGGGCGGCGATTCCGTCGTGTCGGTCATCGACAAGGATTGGGAACGCTCGATGCGGGCGTCAAGAGGAAGGCCTATTGCTCCTGATCAAGCGGCTGTCACCGCTCGCGTCCCCAGCGAACGGCGGCGTCGATCTCGCAGCGGGCGACGCCGATGTCCTTCAAGAGATGGTCGCTGAGGCCCATGACGTGCTCGGTGTCGCGCCACGCCCGATAGGCCCGGACCGGAAGTTCGAGAAGGCGCGCAACGGACCGCATCACGGCGCGCGCGATGGGCCGGTGTGGTGCCGCGTCCGAGTTCGGCAGCGTCCGCATGTCGAGGGTGGTCATCATCGTCCTCCGTCCGGATCGTGCGTATCGGCGACGGCCGATCGCGTTCTCGCAACAAGGTAGTCAGCCGCGGCGATACGCGCTTGGACCGGGCTGGGAGAATTCATGGAGGTTTCCTGGATTTTAGGGACTCCGCCTTGCCGGCCGGCGTTCGCGAGACCGATAATCCGGCAGGCAGATGAGGAAAGCTCAGTGATCTATCGATTCGCCGATGCCGAGCTGGATACGGAGCGGTACGAGCTGCGCTGCCGGGGCGCCGCCAGGTCGGTCGAGCCGCAGGTGTTCGACCTGCTACGCTATCTGGTCGAGAACCGCGACCGGACCGTCACGAAGGACGAGCTCTTCAAGGCCATCTGGCAGGAGCGCATCGTCTCGGAATCCGCCCTCAGCAGCCGGATCAAGGCGGCGCGGCAGGCGGTCAGCGACACCGGCAGCGAGCAGCGGATCATCCGCACGCTGCACGGCCGCGGCTTCCGCTTCGTGGCCGAGGTGGAAATCGGCAACGGCGAACGGCCCGAGGCCAATCGACCAGCCGTCCAGGCCGGTGCATCCATCGCCGTCCTGCCCTTCGTCAACATGAGCGGCGACCCCGAGCAGGAGTATTTCAGCGACGGCATCACCGAGGACCTCATCGCGGATCTCTCCCGCATCTCCGGCCTGTTCGTGCCGGCGCGCAATTCGACCTTCGGCTACAAGGGCGTGGCCGTGAAGCTGCAGCAGGTGTGCCAGGAGCTGGGCGTGCGCCATCTGCTGGAGGGAAGCGTGCGCAAGGCCGGCGGGCGAGTCCGCATCGTGGCACAGCTGATCGACGGCGAGACCGGCGGCCACGTCTGGGCGGAGCGCTACGACCGCGACCTCACGGACGTGTTCGCCGTGCAGGACGAGATCACCCACGGGATCGTCGAGTCGCTGCGGGTCAAGCTGCTGCCGAGCGAACGCAAGGCGATCGAGAAGGTGCCGACGGAGAATCTCGAGGCCTACCAGTATTACCTGCGCGGGCGGCAGTTCTTCCGGCGGCAGATGCGGAGCAGCCTGGAGATCGCGCGGCGCATGTTCCTGCGGGCGATCGAGCTCGACCCGAACTATGCGCGCGCCTACGCCGGCCTCGCCGACTGCGAGTCCGAGCTCTACATGTCGGACTATCCCGATGCGACGCCGGAAGCGATCCTGGCGGCGAGCGCCAAGGCCCTGGCGCTCGATCCGGACCTCGCCGAGGCGCATGCCTCGCGCGGCCTCGCCCTCCTGACGCTCGAGGGCCACGCGGCGGGCGAGGCAGAGCTCAAGCGGGCGATGGCGCTGGACCCGAACCTCTTCGAGGCGCTCAAGTTCTACGCGCGCTCCTGCCAGTCGCAGGGGCGCTATGCCGAGGCGGCCGAATATTTCGCGCGGGCGTGGACCGCCGGCCCGGACGACATCCGCTGCCCTGTGCTGCTGGCGCAGGCCTACAAGGACCTCGGGCGCCATGCCGAGGCCGAGGCCGTCCTGCGCCGCGCCCTCGTCAAGATCGAGCGCGAGCTGCAGCGGC
Source organism: Pseudomonadota bacterium (assembly GCA_046724215.1). Lineage (GTDB taxonomy): Bacteria > Pseudomonadota > Alphaproteobacteria > Dongiales > Dongiaceae > JBKOWC01. Next base: position 8,548 of record JBKOWC010000224.1, read on the forward strand.
ATCCGGAGCACGCCAATGCGGCGGCCCTCGGCGCCACGGCCCTGGCCCGGCTGGGCGAGACGGCGCGCGCCCGGGACTGGGCGTCCCTGGCGCACTCCCTGGCGCCCGACGATGTGCTGACGCTGTACAATGCCGCCTGCGCCTATGCGCTGCTCGGCGAGGCGGAGACGGCGATCGACCTGCTCGACCAGGCGCTCCCGCGGGCGCGCGGCCGGATGCGGAAGCGGCCGGAGCACGACAGCGACCTCGATTCCCTGCGTTCGCACCCGCGCTTCCAAGCCTTGCTGCAGCGCCGGGCCGGCTGACCCGGCGGCAACCGGTCTCCGGTCGAGCCGGCGTCAAGCTGCGGTCGCTATGCCTTCGCTCCGGCATGCGCGAGATCCGATGGCCACGCTATCACCGTCTCGCCTTAGGTCGACATTGTGCCAATACTGCACCATTGCTGCCCTATGCTAGGGGCTCGCGCGTACTGTCCATTGCGCTACAATGCTCCGGTCTTGGGAGGCCTGTTGTTGCAGCAAGGACAACGGAGGCTCGCGGCCATACTGGCTGCTGACGTGGCCGGGTACTCACGGCTGATGGCGGCCGACGAGTCCGGCACGTTGGCATGGCTTAAGCGACTACGCGCCGAGGTTATCGAACCCCAGATCGCTCAATTCCAGGGGCGCATTGTCGGTTCCGCCGGTGACAGTCTCCTCGTCGAGTTCGCGAGCGCAGTTAACGCAGTGCAGTGCGCTATCGAGTTGCAGGAAAGGCTGGCAGAACTGAATGCTGCAAACCTTCCGGAAGACCGGCGCATGACCTTCCGCATGGGCGTCAATCTCGGCGATGTGATTGCCGAGGACGGTACCATTCACGGCGATGGCGTGAACATCGCTTCGCGCCTGGAGAAGCTTGCGGAACCTGGCAGCGTCTCCATCGGGCGCAACGTCTACGAACAGGTCAGAGGCAAGCTCAACTATGTCTATGCCGACCTCGGAGAGCAGCGCGTCCACAACATTCCTGACCCGGTGCACGTCTACCGAGTGAAACCCAGACCCACTGCCGATACGTCGCCACGTTCGTCGAACAAGGACACGCTGCCGCTTCCCGACAAGCCTTCGATTGCGGTACTGCCATTTGAGAACATGAGCAGTGATCGAGAGCAGGACTTCTTTGCCGACGGTATTACAGAGGACCTCATTACCGCGCTGTCCCGAATTAGAGAGCTATTTGTCATCTCGCGGAACTCAAGCTTCGTCTACAAAGGACGGGTGGATCGCCTCGAGCATATCGCGCGAGAGCTCGGCGTAAGATTCATACTTGAGGGTAGTATCCGCGTCGCTGGGAAGCGGGTGCGGGTAACCGCACAGCTCATTGACGGACTTTCTGGGTGTCACATCTGGGCAGAACGCTTTGACGGTGCACTCGACGACATATTCGGCGTTCAGGACGAGATCACGCGAGCTATCGCACTCGCGCTGCAGATCAAACTCACTTATGGCGACCTAGCTCGTCTTTGGGAGGGGCAGACGCAGAACCTGCGAGCGTGGGAGAAAATGGCCCTGGCACGCAATATGTTCC
>JBKOWC010000253.1:0-12261 GCA_046724215.1 Pseudomonadota bacterium
CTTGCCGGCGAGCGCTCCCTTGGCGGCGCCCTTGATGTCGCACTTCCAGTACCAGGCATTGTGGCGGTTCTCCTCCCCGCCCGGACGGTAGCCGGCGTCGCGCGGATACTTCACCGCCGGTTTCGGCTCGACCATCTCGTCGACGCGCGCATAGGAGGTGAGCGTTCCCGCCATGATGCCTTGGAACGACCTGGCATCGTCGACCGTCAGGTGCAGGCCGAACGAGTCGGCGATATCCAATAGCTGTTCGATCGTCGGCGTTCGCACCGATACGGTCATCTGCTCCTCCCTGAGGTGTCCGTGGCCTCTTTGCCCCTGCACCGGCAGTATCGCCGGTGCGCGGACCGTCGCCAAGGTGCGGCGCGCCGCTTGTTGACGCCTGCCTGCGGCTGCGGTCTACTCTGGAAGGAGCGGCTTCTGACCACCAACAAATCAACAAGGGAGGCACTGCAATGGATAATTCCGGACTCATGCGCGTGCGCAGCTACGCGCCGATGACGCGGCGCGATTTCGGCCGCGGCATGACGGCGGCCGCGGCGCTGGCGGCGACCGGGCTCAGCAGCCGCAAGGCGGCGGCGGCCACCACCGTCACGATGTTCGGCTGGCAGGACTATGACGCCGGCCTGCGCGTCGGCGACTTCCTCAGCAAGAACGACATCACGCTCAATTTCACGACGATCGGCAGCAACGACGAGATCATCAGCCGCCTGGCCGCCGGTGGCGCCGGGCAGATCGATATAGTGCACCCCTACATGGGGTACATCCCCTTCCTGGCGGCGAGCGACCTGATCGAGCCGGTCGACGAATCGTTGGTCCCGAACCTGAAAGACGTGCCCGACGTCTTCCGCAACGATTCGAACGTCATCGTCGACGGCAAGCGCTACTCCGTGCCGTTCACCTGGGGCTCGGCGCCGATGGCCTATGATCCGGCTGTCATTCCGACCGCGCCCGATTCGTGGATGGATATCTTCAAGCCGGAATACAAGGGCAAGGTCGGCATGGCCGACGATCCCATCGGCAACCAGATGCTGGCAGCGATCCTCGCGACCGACGCCAAGGTGCCGACAATGCTGACGCAGGACCAGCTGAACCAGGCGACGGAGTTCCTGATCAAGCTGAAGAAGGACCAGGTGCGGCAGCTGGCGGTGAGCTGGGGCGATCTGGCCAACGCGATGGGCCGCAGCGAGATCGTCATCACCTACAGCGGCGGCGAATTCATGAAGAAGTTCGTCGGCGACGCCGGCAAGAAGATCGAGCTCGTCTATCCGAAGGAGGGCACCTTCGCCTGGTTCGATAGCTTCTGCATCGCCAAGGGCGCGCCCAGCCGCGAGGCCGCGCACAAATGCGCGAACCAGGCCCTGTCGGTCGACGGCCAGGTCGCGCTCACCGAAAAGAACTATCAGGGGATCATGGTTCAGGCCGCGATCGACAAGCTGTCGCCCGAGCTCAAGGGCCTCTATCCCTACGACAACATGTCGGAGTTCCAGAAGAAGGCAAAGTTCTTCCCCATGCCGCCGTTGAAGCCGGATGGCGTGCATGCCAGTTACGACGACTGGACGGCCGCCTACCAGCGGTTCAAGGCGGCGTAGTTTCTTCCTGCAGGGGCGGATCGCTGATCCGCCCCTGTCTGGTTCCCTGTGGCCGATCTCAGCGGAAAAATCGCTCTCATCACGGGCGCGGCCTCCGGCATAGGCCGCGCCGGCGCGCGCGCGTTCGCGGCGGCGGGTGCCGCTGTCGTCGTCGCCGATCTCAACGAGAAGAACGGCCGCGCCGTCGTTGCCGAGCTGGGTGACGACAAGGCCATGTTCCAGCCGCTCGACGTGCGCAGCAGCGAGCAGGTGCAGGCGGCCGTCGCCGCGACGGTCGCCCGCTTCGGCCGCATCGATGCGCTCTTCCACAACGCCATGAACGTGCCGCTCGTCAATCGCGAGGATACCCGGGCGACCGAGCTCGTCGAGGGCGTCTGGCGCGAGATTATCGACCTCGTGCTCACCGGCACGTTTCTCTGCTGCAAATATGTCGGGCAGCAGATGCTGAAGCAGAAATCCGGGTCGCTTATCCTGACGGCCACCACCGACGCGCTCATCGGCCAGGCCGGCCTCGATGCCTACACCGCCGCCAAGGGCGGCGTGGTGGCGCTCACGCGCTCGCTGGCCGCCGGCCTCTCGCCCGAGGGCGTGCGCGTCAACGCCGTCTGCCCGAGCTTCGTCGAGACGCCGCACCAGGCGCCGTTCATGAGCGATCCGGCGGAGCGCCGCAAGATCGAGGATCTCCACCTCATGGGCATCATGCAGCCGGAGGAGATCGCCGATTTCGCCGTCTACCTCGCCAGCGACAAGGCCAAGCGGATGACCGGCGGCATCCACGTCGTCGATGCCGGCTACACCGCCTTCAAGGGCCGTATGGACATCAAGGCGACCGTGGCCCGCTGATGCGCGAGGACCGCATCCGGGCGCTGCTGCTGGCACCGGCCACGGCGATCTTCTTCGTCCTCTTCGTCCTGCCGCTCGCCTACTTCTTCGTCATCAGCTTCTGGCGCAAGGTGCTGTTCGCGATGCGGCCGGACTTCACCTTCGTCAATTACGGCCAGGTCTATGACCAGCATCTGGCGACGCTGGCCTTCACCCTCGCTCTGGCCTTCATTGTCGCCGTGCTGACGACGGCGCTCGGCTTCGTCTACGCCTACATCGTCCGCTTCAAGGCCGGGCGCTGGGGACCGGCGCTGCTGTTCATCTCGCTCATCACCATGTTCGGCGGCTATCTCGTGAAGATTTATGCCTGGATGACCATTCTCGGCATCAAGGGCGTTCTGAACTCGGCGCTGCTCGCGCTCGGCCTCATCGAGGAGCCGCTGTCCTGGCTCTATTACAACGCCGGCGCCGTGGTCGTGACGCTCGTGAACTTCTCGCTGCCGCTCGCCATCCTGCCGATCTATGCCTCCATGCGCGGCATCACCGACATCGAGATGGAGGCGGCGCGTGACCTCGGCGCCGGCGGCTGGCGCAGCTTCTCCGACATCGTCGTGCCGCGCTCGCGCGTCGGCATCACGGCCGCATTCGGCCTCACCTTTCTGCTGTCCGGCGGCGACTATCTCACGCCCCAGCTCGTCGGCGGCAAGGTCAACATGATCGGCGTGCAGATCGCGGCCCAGTTCGGTCTCATCTTCAACTGGCCGATGGGCGCTGCCATGTCCTTCGTCACGCTTGCGTCGTCAACGCTGGTCGCTGTGCTCGCCCTTTCTCTCTTCTCGCAGTGGCGGCCGCGATGAGAGGTCTGTCCGACATCGTCTGGCTCGCCATTGCCGGCCTCTTTGTGGTATTCCTGTTGTCGCCCCTCGTCCTGGTCGTGCTCTTCTCGTTCACGAGCCGGGCGCAATCGGCCTTTCCGATCGAATCGCTGTCGCCGCGGTGGTGGGAAGCCATGCTCGCCGATCCCCGATTCCCCGGAGCGTTCTGGAACAGCGTCATCATCAGCGGAACGGTGGGCGTTCTGTCGGCGATCATCGGCACCATGGCAGCCATGGCCTTGGCGCGGATGGAGCCGAGCCGCGCGCGTCCGGCTGCAGCGATGCTGTGCCTGCCGCTCATGGTGCCGCCGCTTGTCCTGGGCGTCACGCTGCTCACCTTCTATTCCAAGACGCATTTCCCCATGGGCCGGCAGACCGTGATCATGAGCCATCTCCTGTTCACCCTGCCGTTCGTCGTCCTCGTCGTCTTCGCCCGTCTTCGCAATTTCGACTACCGAGTCGTCGAGAGCGCGCGTGACCTCGGTGCTTCTCCATTGCGTGCGTTCTTCACTGTGACGCTGCCCATCATCCGGGCGACGATCGTCGGGGCCGCCCTTATCGCCATGTCGCTGTCGCTCGACGACTTCGTCATCACGTTCTTCACCATAAGCGGCGGCCAGACGCTGCCGATCTTCGTCTTCGGCATGATCCGGGCGGCGCTGACGCCGATGGCCAATGCGATCGGCACTCTGATCCTGACGATGACCGTCGGCACGACGCTGGTCGCCCTCTGGCTCACGCGCTATCGGGGCTGAGCGCATGGCGGCACTCGTCACCGTCTTCGACAGCCCCGAACAGCTCGGCTGGACGCTCGCCGGCGAGATCCTCGACCGCACCCGCGCCGCGCTGCGCCGGCGGCGCCGCTTCCTGCTGGGCTGCCCCAGCGGGCGCACCCCGCGCCCGATCTATCGGGCGCTTGCCCGCCGCGCCGCCGAGGCCAACGACAACCTCTCGCACCTCGTCATCGTGATGATGGACGAGTATCTGAACGCGGACGGCAAGGGCGGCTTCGTCGCGGCGCCGATGAACGCGCACTACAGCTGCCTCGGCTTCGCCTTTCGCGAGATCCAGGCGCCGATCAACCAGGAGCTGCCGGCTGACGCCTGCATCCCCGACCACCACATCTGGATCCCCGATCCCGCCGACCCCCCGGAATACGATGCGCGCCTGACCGATGCCGGCGGCGTCGACTTCTTCATCATGGCGAGCGGCGCCTCGGACGGCCATGTCGCCTTCAACCCGCCGGGCTCCGCCATCGACAGCGGCACGCGCATCGTCGCGCTCGCGGACTACACCCGCCAGGACAACCTCTCTACTTTCCCGCAGTTCAAGAGCCTGGACGAGGTGCCGACGCACGGCGTCTCGGTCGGGCTCGGCACCATCGCGCGCCTGTCGCAGGAGGCGGTGCTGGTCATGCATGGCGCCGGCAAGGCGGAGTCGGCCCGCCGCGTGCAGGCCGGCGAGCATTTCGATCCGGCCTGGCCGGCCACCCTCGTCCACGCGTGCCGTCGCGGCCGCATCCTGCTCGACAAGGCGGCCGCCGGTTCGTGAGCGCCGCCAGCTGCGTGCTCGGCATCGACGTCGGCGGCACAAAGATCGCGGCCGGGGTCGTCGACATCGCCTCCGGCGCGATTCTCGCGCGCGAGACCGTCGCCACGGCGGCCGAGCGCGGCGGTGCCGCGATCCTCGACGACACGGTCGCGCTGGCGCGCCGGCTGATGGCGGCGTCGGCGGAGCCGGTCGCGCGCATCGGCGTCGGCGTGCCGCAGCTCGTCGACACGGCCGGCCGCATCCGCAGCGCCCACAATTTCGACTGGAGGGACACGCCCGTGCGCGAGCGGCTGTCGGCGCTGGCGCCGACCACGATCGAATCCGACGTGCGCGCCGCGGCGCTGGCGGAGGCCGTCGTCGGCGCCGGCCGTCCGCATCGCCAGTTCGTCTACGTCACCATCGGCACCGGCCTCAGCTACTGCCTCGTGCTCGACGGCAAGCCCTACGCCGGCGCCAACGGCTTCGCCATCCACTTCGCCTCGAGCGCGCTGCACGTGATCTGCGAGACCTGCGGCGCGGTCAATCGCCCGGTGCTCGAGGAGGTCGCGGCCGGACCCGCGATCGCCGCGGCCTATGCGCGTCGGACCGGCCGCGCCATCTCAGGCGCCGAATCGGTGGTGGCCGCCGCCGCGACCGGCGATCCGGCCGCTGTCGCCGTGATCGATGAGGCGGCCGACCAGCTCGGCCCCCTCATCGGGCTCATCGTGAATATGCTTGACCCCGCCGCGATCGTGCTCGGCGGCGGACTCGGCCTGGCGCCGGGACTCTATCGCGACCGCCTGATCGCCAGCACACGCGCCCACATCTGGGCCGAGAGCTGCCGCGACCTGCCGATCCTGCCGGCCGCACTCGGCGCCGACGCCGGCATCATCGGCGCCGCGCTGCTGCGTTAGCGCGCCGGCTGCAGGAACGTCTCCGTCACGCCGCCGCGCAGAGTCTGACCGCCGGTGGTCGCCGACTTACTCTGCCACGATAGCGTCTTGTTCTCGGCGGTGACCCGGTAGCATCCGACCGGCGCCGCCGTACCCTTCTGCCAGTTCACGCAGACGTCGCCGGCCTGGTCGAGGTGCCAGCTGCCGCTGACCTGGCTCCCGGTCTGATCCCTATAGGTCGCGACGCCGCCCGGGAGGAAGTAGAGGTTATAGGCGGTCTTTCCCGCCACACCGGATACGGTATTGTCCTGCATGGCTGTGACGAAGCGGTCGCCGCGCAGGATCTCGGCTTGCCCCGGCAGCGCCGCTGCCGACAGACCGATAGCGAAGGCCGTGACGATGATCGGGATTTTCATGACCGAACTCCTTGCAAGAGGAAGACGAACACTTCGCCCATCCCCCCAATGCACGGCGGAGCTCGCCCACCATTGTCACCTATTTGTGTTGCATCGGTCGCTCTCGCAAGGGGCGAAGGTGGCCTCGATGCCGCGTGGCAGCACTGCCATTGAAACCTGAACCAGGGAGGAGCGCATGGATCTCGGCATTTCCGGCCGCACGGCGATCGTCTGCGGCGGCAGCAAGGGGCTGGGCAAGGGCTGCGCCGCGGCGCTGGCCGCAGACGGCGTCCGCGTCGTCCTCAACGCGCGCGATCCGGCCGCGCTCGAAGCGACAGCGGCGGAACTCCGTGCGTCGACCGGCAGCGAGGTCATCGCGGTTGCCGCCGACGTCACGACGGCCACAGGCCGCCAAGCGCTGCTCGCCGCGGCGCCGGCGCCCGACATCCTCGTCACCAATTCGGGCGGCCCGCCGCCGGGCGACTTCCGCCAGTGGGAAGAGGAGGATTGGCACCGCGCCCTCCAGAACAACATGGTGGCGCACATCCTGCTGATCAAAGGGGTGATCGACGGGATGGTCGCGCGCGGCTTCGGGCGCATCGTCAACATCACCTCGGCGGCGGTGAAGGCGCCCTATCCCGGGCTGGGCCTCTCGAACGGCGCCCGCGCCGGCCTCACCGGCTTCGTCGCCGGCCTCGCGCGCGAGGTGGTCAAACACGGCGTGACGATCAACAATCTTCTGCCGGGCTCCCACGAGACCGACCGGCTGCGCGCCATCGTCGCGCGCGACGCCGCCGCCCGGGGTGTCGCCTTCGAGGCCGCCCTGGCCCAGGCCAAGGCCGAGGAGGTTGCCGGCCGCTTCGGCACCATCGACGAATTCGGCGCCGCCTGCGCCTTTCTCTGCAGCGCCCATGCCGGCTACATCACCGGCCAGAACCTGCTGATCGACGGCGGCTACTATCAGGGGACGCTGTGAACGCGCCGCGTCAGGGCGGGCCGAGCAGCACGCTGATGCTGCGCTGCATATGCTGCATGTTGTCGCGGCAGGTCTGGAATCCGCCGCGCCAGCCCGACGCATAGGGCTCGGCAATCGTCGGCGGCTCGGTGACGTCGCTGATTGGGTAGAACGGGCTGCCCGCATTGGCATAGCCGGCGTCGCAGCCGTCCTTGTAGCCGACCCGATAGGCTTCCGGTCCCGGCGGCATGGTGAACATCGGCGTGCTGCAGCCGGCAATGAACAGCAAGCCGATCGGCACTATTCTGCGCATGGTCCACCTCCCTCGCGAGATGCCGCTGCCGGGGAGCGCACCGATCAGCGGCGGGTACCTATGAGAATGCCGACGACGAAGGCGGCCGCGGCCGCTTCCCATGGATTGCGCCGCGCCCAACGGCCCAGGCCGTCGACGATCGATTCGAGTCCCTCGCCGAGCCGGCGCCCGTCGCCGAGCGAAGCCCGTCGCCGACGCGGCCGATATAGTGCCGCCGCCGCGACGATCGCGGCAAGGGCGAGCGTGATCGCGGCCGTGATGGCCGCCGCCGCCGGATCGCTGAGGAAAGTCGCGAGGTAGCCGTCGAGCGCGCAGAGCGCGAACGCCAGCGCCGCCACGACGAGGATCAGCGCGATCAGGAGCAGCCCGAGCGCCACCGCCAGCCGCGTCAGCGACGCCTTCGCGTGGGCAGTGCCGGCCGCCAGTCGCAGCGCCGGCGCCAGCAGGTTCAGCCACATGCGAGGACCCCTAGCGACGGTCGAGGAGGCGGCCGAGCACCAGCCCGACGAGCAGCGCGATCAGCACCGCCGCCAGCGGCCGCTCCTCGATCTTGGCGCGCGCGTCCCGCAGGGTCTGCTCGCCGCGCTCCGCCAGATCCTCGATCGTCTCGTCGATCTCGCCGCGCAGCCGCTCGCCTTTCTCGCGCGCGGCGCGGCCGGCGGCGCCCGCCGCCGCCGTCCCTAAATCCTTGAGGTCCTTGGCCAGGCCGGAAATGTCGACTTTCAGCTTCGCCAGGTCCTCCCGCAGGGTCGCCAGTTCCTCTTCCGCCGTCCGCGTCGCCATGATGGTTCCTCCCTTTCCGCCGAGCGGCTGCGCCGCTTATCTCGTGCCAGAGTCTGATATTGGCACCGCTGGACGCACGCTCAACCGAAAGCTGCGGCAGCCACGATTTCGACATCGATCGCGCTGCCCAGAACGTCCGCGCTGCATTGTCCTTGTAGGGGCGGGTCTAATGACCCGCCCATGGAGCAGCCAGGCAAGGTGTCGGCGGATATTGTCTCGGGGGCTGGGCGGGTCTCAAGACCCGCCCCTACAAGGGCAACCCCTGGGCGGCCCGCTCCGTCGGAATCTAGTCCCCGATCACCCGCTGGTCGGCGAAGGCCCAGCCGATCTTGACCGGCTGGTCGACGGCAAGCGACTTGCGCAAGGCCATGTCGGTGCTGTGCACGATGACGCGTTGGCCGTCGGCGAGCTGCACGACGTATTTCACGAAGGGGCCGAGGAAGATGGCGTCGGCCAGGGTGGCATCCAGGATGACGTCCGCCGCCAGCCCGTTGGCGGCCGGCGCGATGCGCATGGCCTCCGGCCGCACCACCGCTGTCGCCGGCAGGTCCGCGCCGCCCGAGGCGAAGCGCGCGCCCGCCGCGAGCGTCACCCAGCCGCCCTCGCGCCGGCCCGGGAACACGTTGGCTTCGCCGATGAAGGTGGAGACGAAGCGCGTCTTCGGCGCCGCGTAGATCTCCTCCGGCCCGCCCTCCTGCACCAGCACGCCCTTGTCCATGACGGCGATGCGGTTGGCGAGACCCAGCGCCTCGCCCTGGTCGTGGGTGACGAACACGAAGGTGCCCCCGATCTGCTGGTGGATGCGGCGCAGCTCCTCCTGCATCGCCTGGCGCAGCTTGAGGTCGAGCGCCGCCAGGGGCTCGTCGAGCAGCAGCACCTGCGGTCGCATGATGAGCGCGCGCGCCAGCGCCACCCGCTGCTGCTGGCCGCCGGAGAGCTGGTCGATCGAGCGGGTGACGAACTCCTCCAGCCGCACCAGCGCGATCGCCGCGTCCACCCGCTGGTCGATCTCGCCCTGTGGCCGCTTCGCCGTGCGCAGGCCGTAGGCGATGTTCTGCCGCACGCTCATATGCGGAAACAGGCCGTAGCCCTGGAAGACCGTGTTGGTCGGCCGCTTCTCCGGGCCGAGCGCCGTCACGTCCTGGCCGTCGATCTCGACCGTGCCGGTGGTCGGCGCCACGAACCCGCCGATGATGCGCAACAGCGTGGTCTTGCCGCAGCCCGACGGCCCGAGGATGGCCAGGAAGTCGCCGCGCCGGATCTCGAGGTCGAGCGGCTGCACCGCCGTCACCGCCCCATAACTCTTCGACACCCCGCGCAGCCGCACCAGCGGCGTGCCGGTCCTGCCGCTCTCGGTCACGCCTGCCGGCACCGCCGCTCCCATCGCACCGCCTGTGTCGCCTCGACCCGTCTCATGCCGGTCTTCTTGTTTACGCCGCGGATCATTGGCGACCGCCGCCCGATTGTCCAGACGCGGCCGCGTCCGGCCGCCCGCCGTACCTTATGCCCTTGACGAATCCCCGCGGACAAGGAGTCACTGGCGGACGGGCGAATCGCCGGGGGCGGGGCATGGCCAAGGTCGAGTGCGTGCTGGAGGCGCGGAGCTGGCTGGGCGAGGGGCCGTGCTGGCACCCCGGCGAGCAGGCGCTCTACTGGACCGACGTCCCGGGCAAGCTCGTCCACCGCTGGCACCCCAAGAGCGGCGAGCACCAGAAGTGGCGGATGAAGGAGATGGTGGCGGCCATCGCCGTGCGCGCCAAGGGCGGCCTCATCATCGCCTCCCAGACGGGCATCGACTTCTTCGATCCCAAGACCGGCGAGCCCGAGCGCTTCGTCGAGCCGGAGAAGGACAAGCCGCAGAACCGCTCCAACGACGGCAAGTGCGACCGCCAGGGCCGCTTCTGGTACGGCACCATGATGAACAACTTCGCCGCCGACATGAGCGAGGCGCCCATCACCGCCAATACCGGCGGCCTCTATCGCATCGACGCCAACGGCTCGGTGCACGTCTTCGAGCAGGGCATCGGCATCGCCAACACCTTCGCCTGGAGCCCGGACAACAGCGTCATGTACTTCGGAGACACGCTCGACGCCATCTACGCCTACGATTTCCACGCCGAGTCCGGCGTCGTCCACAACCGCCGCGTCTTCGGCAAGCTCGACACCAAGCAGTACGGCCATCCCGACGGCTCGACCATCGATGCCCAGGGCTTTCTGTGGAACGCGCGCTGGGACGGCGGCTGCCTCATCCGCTGGTCGCCCGACGGCAAGGTCGACCGCATCGTCAAGCTGCCCTGCCGGCGCGTGACCAGCTGCATCTTCGGCGGCCCGCGGCTCGACATCCTCTACGCGACGACCGTGCGCTACGGCCTCTCCGAGGCAGAATTGGCCGAGCAGCCGCTCGCCGGCGGCATCTTCGCCATCGACGCCGGGGTCAAGGGCATCGCCGACGGCCAGTTCGCGGGGTGACCGAACCGGTGGCTCTCGGCGCGAGGCGCGAACTCGCGGCCCCTCGCGCCACCTGGTCAGCGTCGCTCATTCGGGCAGGCCCGCCTTACGCAATCCCTCGACCAGTCGCGTGACGTCCTGCGGTCGCCGGAACGGGAAGACGTTGTGCGGCCTGAAGAGCGCGGAAATGGAGATGTCGGGCCGATCGCTGCGCAGCTTGTGGACTGCCTCCTGCGCTCGAGGAAGATTTCCGGCAAGTGCGGCGTCCGCCGCCAGCAGCACCGTCGAGAACAAGAATCCGCGCTCCCGCCCCGCACGCTCTGCCCACGCCAAGGCCTCATCATAGTTCCCGGCGAGGAAATGGGCTGCCGCCATCGCGGCCAGCATGCTCGACCGGTGCGAGTCGAGCGGGCTGAGCCTGAGCGCGCGGGCGACTTGCTCCTTTGCCGCCTCCGAGTCGCCAAGCCAGACGCTTGTCCAGGCGCTCCAGAGCCAGGCCCAGGCCATGTTCGGATCGAGTGCGGTTGCGCGATCGACGAGCTCGCGAGCACGGTCGAGGTCACCAACCACAAAGCTCAGGGCGATCCCCGCCGCCGCGAGCGCCACCGCATCGTCGCGGCCGAGATCAGCAGCCCGCCTTGCAAGTCTGTCGGCTTCGGCGATCTCCTTAGCGGCGTCTTCGACCCACCCGCCCACCTTCCGCATCGAATAGCAACGTGCCGCCATGCCATAGGCCGCAGCAAAGCCGGGATCGAGCTCGATCGCCTTATGGAAGTGTGCAAGCGCCTCGGCGCAGCCGGGCCCCGTCCAGAGGTGAATGGCGGCCAGCCCGCGCAAATAGTAGTCGTAAGCATCGAGGCTGTCGGTCGGCTTACGCCTCGAGCGCTCGATCTCGGCTCGTTCAAGCTTTGGGGCGATGGCGGCGACCACGCTCGCGGTCACCCGATCCTGCAGATCGAACACGTCCTCCATCGACCCGTCGAAGCGATCGGCCCAGAGATGAGCGCTCGTCGTGCTATCGATCAACTGACCGGTGATACGGACCCTGTTTCCCGCCTTTCGAACGCTCCCCTCGAGCACATAACGCACGCCCAGCTCGCGCCCGATCTGCTTCACATCGACGGCGCGGCCCTTGTAGACGAAGGTCGAATTGCGCGCGATGACGAACAGCCAGTGGATGCGCGACAGAGCGGTGATGATCTCTTCCACCATGCCGTCGGCGAAGTACTCCTGTTCGGGGTCCCCGCTCAGGTTTGTGAAAGGCAGCACCGCGATCGATGGTTTATCCGGCAGTGCGAGCGTTTCCTTCGCCGAGGGTGCGGCCGTGCCATCGATAGCCGGAGTAACGCGGAAGATGCGTACCGGCTCCGGGATGTTGTGGAGCCGCTGATCGCCGAGATCGGCATAGCTGCAGGCGAGCTTGCCTCTGACCTGGTCGTAGACGCTGCGCCCGATGCAGACGGTGCCCGGCTCCGCCAGTTTCTCGAGCCGCGCGGCAATGTTCACGCCGTCGCCGTGAATGGTGTCGCCGTCGGGGATGACATCGCCCAGGTTGACCCCCATCCGGAAGGTCATGCGCTTTTCTTGCGGGAGTAGGGCGTTCGCTTGCGCGAGCCCCTCTTGGGCTTCGACAGCACACTGCACCGCGTTGACGGCAC
>JBKOWC010000172.1:0-2849 GCA_046724215.1 Pseudomonadota bacterium
TCGCCCACAGCAGGACGAAGAGCGGCGGCATGAGGACGTGCCAGACGGGACGGGAAGCGGCGGGCGCGGTGGCGGTCATGCGGGGTCACGAACGGGCGGCATTGTAGCGGCGGGGCGCCGCCGGACAAGGATCGCCCGCCGCCGCGACTTTTCCCACTTCTGCCCTTACAGTGCAGCCATGCGCCGACGTTGGATCATCCTCGCCGTTGCCGTCCTGCTGGCGGCCGGCGCCGCCTACACCGGCTATTGGTTCTGGCTCGCGCACCAGCTGAGCCGGAACCTCGCGGCCTGGACGGACTATTGGCGGACCCAGGGCTACCGGATCAGCTTCGACCAGCAGGCAGTCGAGGGCTACCCGTTCGACGCCCGCCTGGTGCTGCGGCGCGTCTCGGTTCAGCCGCCGACGGTAGAGCCGCCCTGGCGCGCCTGGACCGATACGCTCGCCCTCAGCATCGCGCCGTGGCAGCCGCTGTCGCTGCATTCGAACGGCACGGCGCCGCGCGCCACCTACAACCTGGAATGGAGCGTCGCCGACCGCAATTTCAGCTTCGCGCTCGAGGGCCTCGACGTCACGGTGCGGTTCCCCAGCGGCGACGAGGCGCCCGAGATGACCTGGCAGGGCCATGACGTCGGCCTGTTCCGCAATGGCAACTATGCCGGCAGCGCCGTCGATCTCGCCGGCCGCATCGACCTGCTGGGGCCGGCATCGAATGACAAGCCGACGGCGGACTTCCACGTCTGGGCCTACAGCGTGACCTGCTGCTACGACCGGCCGACGAGCGAACACCGTGACGTCTACCGACCCAGCGTGGAGGGGCAGCTGATGGGCCCCATCCTCCCGGGCCCCATCACCAACGCGCTCGATGCCTGGCGGCGCCGGGGCGGCTACCTCAACCTCACCCGCATCGAAGCCGACCTGTCGCCGCCGGAGGTCAGCGGCGCGGCGACCGTGGCCCTCGATGCCGATCTCCAGCCGATCGCCGCCGGCACCGCCACGCTGCGCCGCTACGACGACTTCATCGACGGGCTCGTCGCCGACAGCGCGGTGCCGCCGGCACTCGGCCTCGCCGCCAAGGTCGCCCTGGGCGCCGCGGCGAGACCGGCAGCCGACGGCAGCCAGGAGATGGAAGCGCGCGTGCCGATCACCGTGCAGGACGGCTATCTGTCGGTCGGCCCGGTCCGGCTGCTGGCGCTGCCGCGGATCATCTGGCAGTAGGCCGGCCTCAGGTCACCCGGAAGTTCCCGAACTGCCAGGGATCCATCCAGTCGAGGCCGGGCTCGGGGAACAGCACGGCGCGGCCCTGGAGCGGCGTCCACTTGCCGCGCACGGCCACCACCTTGCCGAGATAGGGCCGGCAGACATCGATCACGAAGTCGTGGTCGAGATCTTCCGGCTCCAGCAGCCCCTCCTTCGGATTCTCGATCATCCAGATGGCGCCGGCCAGCACAGGGGAAGCGATCTGCAGGGAGGTCGCGTTGAAGCGCGGCCCCAGGATCTCGCGCGCCTCTTCGATGGTGAGCTGGGAGCCGTACCAGAGGGCGCCGAAGTCGCCCATCAGCAGCGCGCCCAGTTCGTCCATGCCGTAGACGATCTCCTCGCCCATGAGCCGCACCTTCTTCTGCATCTTGAAGCCGTGCATCTGCAGCTCGTGCACGGACAGCACGGCATCGTCGCAGGGATGGTAGGCGTAGTGCACCGTCGGGCGGTAGATCGGCCGCGTGCCGTCGAACACCGTCAGATAGTCGCTGAGGGTGATCGCCTCGCCGTGGGTGATCAGGAAGCCGATCATCGGCCCGTTGAGGGGCGTCCACGAGCGCACTTTGGTGACGCAGCCCGGCTGGTTCAGGAAGATCGCGCATTTCGGGCCGACCGGATGCTCGTTGGCATCGAGCGGCAGGCGCTTCTCGTGCGTGCCCCAACCAAGCTCCGACGGCTGCAGCCCCTCGCTGACGAAGCCGTGGATGCTCCAGGTGTTGACGAACTCGTCCATCCGCTTCGGGATGTTGGCGATCTGGGTGTCGCGCTCGGCGACATGGATGACCTTGAGGCCGATCTCGTAGGCCAGCCTCGCCCAGCCTTCGCGGGTCGTCGGCTTGCGCAGCTTCGGGTTCTTCTCGCGCGCGATCTCGAGGATGCCGGCCTTGACGAAGTGGCTGATGAGGCCGGGATTGGCCCCCATGGTGAGCACCGCCGAGGGCGAGCCCTGCGGCCATTTCTTCGCCGCTTCCTTCACCGCATAGCGGAGATGGTAGTTGCTGCGCTCGTTGGCCGGAATCTTCGGATTGTCGTAGTAGCCGGGCCACGGCTCGATGCAGGTGTCGAGATAGAACGCGCCATGCGCCTGGCACCACTCGAGCACCTCGTGGCTGCTGACGTTGACGCTGAGGTTCAGCACGAGATCGCCGCGGCCGACATACTTCGCCAGCACCTGCTTGAAGTTGCGGCGCGTGATCTCCTTGATCTCGTAGGTGACGCCCTCGGCCACGTAGGGCGCGATCTCCTCGCTGTGGTCGTCGGCTTCGACGACGGCGACGCGGGAGAGCGGCATGTCCAGGTGCCGGGCGATCAGCGGCATGGTGCAGTGCCCGACCGAGCCATAGCCGATCATCAGGATGCGGCCGTTGAATTTGGTCCTCTTTGCCATGGTTCTTCCCCCTTCCGCCCGGTTCCTCCGGAGCGCTATTCCATCATCGATTGGTGTCATTCCCGCGAAAGCGGGAATCCAGGGCCACCGCAACGTCGGTCGCCCTGGACCCCCGCTTCCGCGGGGGTGACATCCCGAAACCAGTGGGTAGTTCCCGACGCCGCCGGCCGGTGCCGTCTCGCAGCGCCTAGATACAATAGGTCT
>JBKOWC010000100.1:0-19455 GCA_046724215.1 Pseudomonadota bacterium
TCCTGAGCCTGTCGAAGGACGCACAACGCCTATGCAGCAATTCAAACCACACGGACTGTTACCCCGCCGCCTGCGGCGCACCGGCCGCCTGGGCCCATACCCGCCGTGTCGCCGCGTGGTGGGCGTGGCAGATGGCGACGGCGAGTGCGTCGGCGGCGTCCGCTGACTGCGCCAGGCAGCCCGGCAGGAGGCGGCGCACCATCATCTGCACCTGCGTCTTGTCGGCGTGTCCGGCGCCGACGATGGATTTCTTGATCAGGTTGGCCGGATATTCGGCGACGGCAAGCCCGGCCAGCGCCGGCACCAGCAAGGCCACGCCGCGCGCCAGGCCGAGCTTCAGCGTCGAGCCGGCATTCTTGTTGACGAAGGTCTCCTCGACCGCCGCCGCCTGCGGCCGATACTCGGCGATCACCTTGGCGATCCCGTCATGCAGCTCGACAAGACGCTCCGCCAGCGCGCGATCGGGATCCGGATGCAGCGCGCCGTCAGCGACGTAGCGCAGCCGCGAGCCATCGACATCGATGACGCCCCAACCGGTGTGCCGCAAGCCGGGATCGAGGCCGAGCAGGCGCGTCACGCCGTCAACCGGGCCATGACGTCGTCGGCCACCTCGAAATTGGCCGCCACGGTCTGGATGTCGTCGTTGTCGTCGAGGACATCGAGCAGCTTGAGCAAGGACTCGGCCGTCTCGGCATCGACCGCGATGGTGCTGCGCGGCCGCCAATGGAGCCGAGCCTCCAGCGGCGCCCCGAACTTGGCCTCGAGCGCATCCCGCAGGCCCGCGAACTGCTCCGGCGGGCAGACGATCTCGTGCGCCTCGGCGTCGCTGGCCACGTCCTCGGCACCGGCGTCGAGCGCCGCCTCGAACATGGCTTCGGCCCCGGCGGCCTTCGCGGCGTAGCGGATCACGCCCTTGCGGTCGAACATGTAGGAGACGCTGTTGGTCTCGCCGAGGTTGCCGCCGGCCTTCGAGAAGGCCGTGCGGACCTCGGAGGCGGTGCGGTTGCGGTTGTCGGTGAGGGCCTCGACGATGATCGCCACCCCGCCCGGGCCATAGCCCTCGTAGCGCACCTCGTCGTAGTTGGTATCGGCCCCGCCGCCGGCGCCGCGCTTGATCGCCCGCTCCATCGTGTCCTTCGGCATGTTGGCCTGGCGGGCCGCGATCATCGCCGCGCGCAGCCGCGGGTTGGTGTTGGGATCGGGGGCGCCCTGCTTCGCGGAGGTCGTCAACTCGCGGATGATCTTGGTGAACACCTTGTTCCGCTTCGCGTCCTGCGCGCCCTTGCGGTACATGATGTTCTTGAATTGGGAATGGCCGGCCATCCTCGAATCGATCCTCGGTCCTGCGAATCAGCGCGGCCTTGTTCTACCACAAAGTGTCGGAGACGCGGGACATCCGTCAGCGCTAGCTAGTGCGCCAATATGGCAAGATTGCGGCCAGTTTGGCTGCGGTCGGCGGGCGAAATCCGACCCGAACCGTCACAACGACCCCGTTGTAAAACAAGGGCTATTTTTTAATGCATGGGGTTGTTTTGCACGCGCCGCCCCTCAGGCCTCAGGCAGCGTCGGCGCCAGCCGGCCGGCGACTCGCACCGGCGCGACGCGCCGGGCGAGCCCGCCCTTGTCGTCGGTCTCCACGAACACGGCGCAGAGCGTGCCGGGGCCCATCGCCGCCGCCAGCCGCTCGGTCGGCAGTTTGCGGGTGAAGCGCTGGATCGGCAGCGTCTTCTCCATGCCGATGACCGAGTCGTAGTCGCCGCACATGCCGGCGTCGGTCTGGTAGGCCGTGCCCTTGGGCAGGACCTGATGATCGGCGGTCGGCACGTGGCTGTGGGAGCCGACGACGAGCGACACGCGGCCGTCGCAGACATGGCCCATGGCCATCTTCTCGCTGGTGGCCTCGGCGTGGACGTCGACGATGATGGCGTCGGCCGTGGCGCCGAGCCGCTGCGGCGCCAGCTCGCGCTCGATCGCGGCGAAGGGATCGTCGAGCGCATCCATGAACAGGCGGCCCATCACGTTGACGACGAAGACCTTGCGACCATTCGTCGCCGTGAACAGGGTGGCGCCGCGTCCCGGCGTCCCGGCCGGAAAATTGATCGGCCGCAGCAGCTTCGGATGGCGATCGATGAAGCCGACGGTCTCGCGCTGATCCCAGACATGGTTGCCGGTGCTGATCACGTCGACGCCGGCGGCATAGAACTCCTGGCAGATCTTCTCGGTGATGCCGAAGCCGGCGGCGGCGTTCTCGCCGTTGACGACGACGAAGTCGAGCCGCAGCTCGCGGCGCAGCCGCGGCACATGCTCGACCACCACGTCGCGCCCCGACCGACCCACGATATCGCCGCAGAAGAGTATACGCACTGGAGACTCGCATTCCTGGCCGGAGACCGGGTGGCCGTGGCTACTACCGCAGCCGGGCAGGGGCAAGGAGAATGATCGGCGGAGGTGATCGGCCTGTCGGCTTACCAGTACTGAAAGCCGCGATTGAAGTCGGCGCAATGGGTTTCGATGGCGGCTATTTCCTCCGACGACAGGGAATGTCGGTGGCGTCCGACACTGGCCGACGACGGGGGCTCGGCGCGCAGCGTCGTCCAGAAGGCCGCGACATTGACGTCGCGGGTGCGTCGGTCGAAACGATCGGGCGGAATGAGGTCCGCCCGTAGGGTGAGGCCCATATGTTGCGACAGTGCCGCCAATGCCGCGTCGGGCCGGTTCACGAGGTCCTCATACTTCACGACCAGGACGCGGTTCTTGCATTTGGGCGACTGCAGCGCATCGACATAATGCGCCTTGTAGAAATGACTGAGCTTGGTCATGTCGCGGCCAATCCGGGCGATTTGCGACGGCACGCCCGCTTCGCCGTGGCGTTGGGCGACGTCGAGGATGGAAGCGATCGTGTCCCGGGGATCGCGAACGACGACGAGGAGCTTCGCTTTGCGATACCAGTCGGCCAGCCGCGGGAAGTGAACCGTCAGCTCGGGATTCTTGAGCACGACCGTGCGCGCCGGCGCCTGCGTCTCGAAGGAGGAACGCAGGAACGCGTCGACCGTTGCCTTCGCATAGGCCTCGTAGCCTTCGGGCGTGCCATAGAAGTCTTTCAGCCAGTCGAAACGCTGGCCCCATGCAACAAGAAAGTCGATGAGCGCGGTGAGGAACTGGCACTCATCGGTGAACGGGTGTGCGCCTTGCGATGCGCACAACATCCGCTGCAGCAGCGTGGTGCCGCTGCGCATACAGCCGCCGACGAAGATTACAGACGCGCCATCCATCCGCCACTGTCCCGCGGCGCCCCGACGCGCCGCAGCCGTTACTACAGTGTCCCGACTCCGAAATGTCCCTTTAGTTGCGGCAGAGAAATGAAAAGAGCGGAACGACCCCGCCCTCAAGCTCTACTCCAACCGACTCGGGCATCCATCCCGCGTCTCACATACGCATCTGCGTCGTATGTGACAAGCGTGTTGTGTCAGTCGCCGACGGATCGCCACTTGATCGCAATCGCCTCCCGTTCTGTAACGACCGAGTCGAGCGGCTGGTCGGTGTCATCGCGCGGGACCGCCGGCACTTCCTGCATGGCGAAGGCGACGCCGACGGCAAGCGCGTCGCCGGCAGCGCGCAGCTTGGCGAGCGTGCGATCGTAGAAGCCGCCGCCATAGCCGAGCCGATAGCCTTCCCGATCGAAGGCGAGGAGCGGCACGAGCAGGAGCTGCGGCACCACCTCCGGCGCGTCCGGCGGCGGCGTCATCACCTTGAAGTTGCCGCGCACCAGCGCCATGCCGGGCTCCCAACGCCGGAACAGCAACGGCTGGCCGCGGCCGACGACCACCGGCAGACCTATCGCATGGCCGCGGGCATGCAGGGCTTGAAACAGGGGCCGCGGGTCGAATTCGCCGTCGAGGGGCCAGAAGCCGGAGACGGTCACTGCTGCCGGTATGGCCACCGCCGCGAGGAAGCGCTCGCAAGCCGCGTGGCCGGCGTCCACAAGCGCCGGTGCCGCCGCCCGGCGGCGCTCGGCCGCCGCGATGCGCAAGGCGCGCTTGGCGGCGTCGATGTCGTCGATGGAATTGTGCCGGGCGCCGATCGCCAATGCCTGATCCCTGCAAAGCAAACGCGGCCCCGAGGGACCGCGTTGCGAAGTAGAGCCGGGCGGGGCCACCTCGGCCGGTGGAACGCATGAGTTCCTCCGTGGCCTGCTTAAGCAGGTGGGCGCCGTATTACCGAGGCCACAGCCCCGGCAGGGACAGCTCCCTAGAGGTTAAGAGTTGGCCCCGGGAACGAGTCGTCCTGTCGCACCGCGTAGCACCCGCCCGTAGGGCTAACTTAGGCGGCCTCGACCCGCGCTGCAATATCCTGAATCTGCTTGGCCAGCCGCTCGATCGAGGTGGCCACGGCGTTCTCGTCGATGGCCGGTGCGCGGCCCTGTTCCTGCTGCAGGCGCTCGATCTCGGCATTGGCGTCGCCCAGCTCGTCGGCCAGGAGCAGCCCGACCATGAGGAGCAGGCGGGCCTCGCCGGCCTGCCCGACGGTCCGCACCAGCTCGTCGACGCGGCGCCCGATCTCGCCGGCCAGATCGCGCAGATGCTGCTCCTGCCCGTCATTACAGGTCAGCTCGTAGGTCCGCCCGTTGATGGTTACGGCGACGTTCGACATGGGCCCATCCGCTTCACGTCTCGAGGATCGATTTCAGGCGGCCGATGGCCGAGTCGAGGCGCGACGACACCGTCCGCGCCTCGGCCTGGAGGGAGACATGGTTCTGGCGCAGGCTCTTCAGTTCTTCGCCCAGGCGGTCGCGCTCGACCTTCTCCTTGGTCAAGTGCTTCTCGAGCGCCGCTTCCAGCTGCTCGATCGCCGCGTCGAGTTGTTCCAATGCGTTCATGACACGCGACATTGCGGCGATTTCAGGCCACTAGGCAAGGTTCTGCCGACGCCCCCTCAATTGCAGCGAGCATAGGCTTGGGCGCTGCGTTCCGTCAACAAGGCGGCCGTCATCTCACCCGCGTGCCGCCCGCTACCTATATCCCGTTGACGCCCAGCGACTCGCTGGGCAAGTTGCCCCGCAACAATGCGGTTGGCATCACCGGCCCAGAGCATCGCACGAGACATCCGGGAGCCATCATGGAAGCCGTCAGCCCGCGCACCTCGCCGACCGCCGCGCCCGCATCGGGCGTGAGCCATCGCGACATGGCGAACGCCATTCGTGCGCTCGCAATGGATGCGGTGGAGAAGGCGAACTCCGGCCACCCCGGCATGCCCATGGGCATGGCCGACGTGGCCACCGTGCTGTTCGGCCGCTTTCTCAAGTTCGACCCGGCGCATCCGGATTGGCCGGACCGCGACCGCTTCGTGCTCTCCAACGGGCACGGGTCTATGTTGCTCTATGCGCTGCTCTATCTGACCGGCTACGCCGATATCGCGATCGACGAGATCAAGCGCTTCCGGCAGCTCGGCAGCCGCACCGCCGGACATCCTGAATACGGGCACGCCGCCGGCATCGAGACGACGACCGGCCCCCTCGGCCAGGGCCTCGGCAATTCGGTCGGCATGGCGATCGCGGAACGCATCATGGCGGCTCGCTTCGGCGCCGACCTTGTCGATCACCGCACCTATGTCATGGTCGGCGACGGCTGCCTGATGGAGGGCATCAGCCACGAGGCCATCTCGCTCGCCGGCCATCTGCGGCTCAGCAAGCTCACCGTTCTGTTCGACGACAACCACATCACGATCGACGGCCCTACCTCGCTGGCCGTGTCGGAGGACCAGCTTGCGCGCTTCCGGGCGGCCGGCTGGGGTGCCGAGGCGATCGACGGGCAGGACGCCGAGGCGGTCGCGGCGGCGCTGACGCGCGCGCAGACGGCCGACCGCCCGTCCCTGATTGCCTGCCGCACGACCATCGGCTACGGCGCCCCGAAGAAGGCCGGAACGGCGGCGGCTCACGGGTCCCCTCTCGGTGCCGAGGAGATCGCGGGCGCCCGCGCGAAACTCGGCTGGACGGCGCCGCCCTTTGTGGTGCCCGATCCGATCCTCGCTGCGTGGCGCGCCGTCGGCCAGCGCGGTAAGCCCGGCTTCGAGGCGTGGCAGAAGCGCCACGCGGAACACGCCGATCGGGCCGAGTTCGATCGGCGCATCCGCGGCGACCTGCCGGCTGCTGCCGATTCCGCCATCAATGCGGTCAAGAAGGCTGCGTCCGCGGAAGCGCCAAAGCTGGCGACGCGACAATCCTCTCTGAGGGTGATCGAGGCACTGGCACCTGTCATGCCGGAACTGGTCGGCGGCTCCGCCGACCTCACGGGATCGAACAACACCAAGGCCAAGGAAATGGCGCCGGTGACGGCGCAGAATTACGGCGGCAACTACATCTACTATGGCGTGCGCGAGCACGGCATGGCTGCCGCCATGAATGGCCTGGCGCTCCATGGCGGCATCGTTCCCTATGGCGGGACGTTCCTGTGCTTCACGGACTACTGCCGGCCGGCGATCCGTTTGGCAGCCCTCATGGGCCAACGCGTCATCTACGTGATGACGCATGACTCGATCGGCCAGGGCGAGGACGGGCCGACGCATCAGCCGATCGAGCACCTGGCGGCCCTGCGCGCGATGCCGAACCTGCTGGTATTTCGCCCGGCCGACACGATCGAGACGGCCGAATGCTGGCAGCTCGCGCTCGCGAACCGCAATAGCCCGTCGATGCTCGTGCTCACGCGGCAGGCGATACCGACACTGCGCACCGAGCACACCGACTCCAATCGGTGCGCGCGCGGCGGATACGTGTTGCACCCCGCCGACGGCGCCCAGAAGGTCACCCTGATCGCGACGGGCTCCGAGCTTTCGATCGCGGTGGACGCGCGCGCGAAGCTGCAAGCCGAGGGCATCGGCGCGGCAGTCGTCTCACTGCCTTGCTGGAGACTGTTCGACAAGCAATCGCCGGAGTACCGCAGCGAGGTGCTCGGCCAAGGCGTTCGCGTCGCCATCGAAGCGGCGGGGCCGTTCGGATGGGAACACTACCTGGGTCCCGAGGGCGTTTTCGTCGGCATGAACGGATTTGGCGCCTCGGCACCGGGGCCTGACCTCTACAAGCATTTCGGCATCACCGCCGATGCCGCGGTCAACGCAGTCAAGGCGCGACTATAGGGCGAGCCGGACTCGCCGCAATCGCGGGCGGTCGCCGGCCGCCCCTACAGCAGGAGAGACCGAGACATGGCCGTACGTGTTGCCATCAACGGATTCGGACGCATCGGGCGCCTGGTGTTGCGCGCCATCATCGAAAGCGACCGCCGCGACATCGAGGTCGTGGCGCTCAATGATCTGGGCCCCGTGGAGACCAACGCGCACCTGCTCCGCTACGACACGGTCCACGGCCCGCTCGGCCGCGAGGTGAAGACGAAGGATGGCACCATCGACGCCGGCCGCGGTCCGATGAAGGTGACGGCGGAGCGCGATCCGGCGAAGCTGCCGTGGAAGGAGCTTGGGGTCGACGTCGCGCTCGAATGCACCGGCCTCTTCACCAAGCGCGAGGATGCGACCAAGCATCTCACCGCCGGCGCCAAGCGTGTCCTGGTATCGGCGCCGGCGACCGGTGCCGACCTGACGGTGGTCTTTGGCGTCAACCACGGCAAACTCGACAAGGCCCACACGATTGTCTCCAACGCCTCCTGTACGACCAACTGTTTGGCACCTGTCGCCGCCGTGCTCCACAAGGCGATCGGCATCGAACACGGCTACATGACGACGATCCACAGCTACACCGGCGACCAGCCCGTGCTCGATACGCTGCATAAGGACCTCTACCGCGCCCGCGCCGCGGCGTTGTCGATGATCCCGACGACGACCGGTGCCGCCAAGGCCGTGGGGGAAGTCTTGCCGGAGCTCAAGGGCAAGCTCGACGGGACCTCGATCCGCGTGCCGACGCCGAACGTCTCGCTCATCGACTTCAAGTTCGTGCCGAAGCGCCCGACGACGCCCGAGGAGGTGAACAAGGCGATCGTGGAGGCGGCGACGGGCAGCAACAGCCCGCTCAAGGTCATCCTCGCGGTCAACGATCAGCCGCTCGTCTCCAGCGACTTCAATCACAGCCCGGCGAGCTCGACCTTCGACTTGAACCAGACGAAGGTGATCGAAGGGAAGCTCGTGCGCGTCCTCTCGTGGTACGACAACGAGTGGGGCTTCTCCAACCGCATGGTCGATACGGCCGTCGCCATGGGAAAGCTCGGCTGAGGCGTCGGCGCTTCTTCGAGGGCGACGCATGGACGGCGTGCTGGCGGTCCGGGAGGCGAACCGCCAACACACCTTCTCAGCAGCGCTTACGTGATCGTCGGGCTAACGTGCATGCGCACGGCCGACGGCGGGAAGATAGAGGGAAGCACCGCCGGTGGCTTGTGACGGTGGTCACAGAGGCCGCAATTTTCGCGGTGGGCTACTCGCAGTCGGCGGGGCGGGTGTGCTCGAAATAACCTTGCCTTTCGGCGGCGGCGAACCAAAGGCGATAAAACTGGGTCATTGCCGAGGCCGCGGCGTCGCGGTCGTAGCCGCTCAGCACGGTCCAGTCATGCCGGGCCTGATCGAGTTGCGTCGCCGAGCTGCGCCGCTGGCGCTCATCGGCGGAGGGAAACCGTACCACGACACCCATGGCAGCACCTCAAATAGACATCAAGGAATGATCTGAGCGTTCAATACGCTGTCAGCCTACCTGCAGATGT
The DNA here is from genome assembly GCA_046724215.1 of Pseudomonadota bacterium. Taxonomy (GTDB): domain Bacteria; phylum Pseudomonadota; class Alphaproteobacteria; order Dongiales; family Dongiaceae; genus JBKOWC01. The sequence goes on from JBKOWC010000100.1 coordinate 8,694, forward strand.
ATTCGCACTCCTTAACGAACGGTTGCCGCTTTCTTAACGCACGGACGGCGAACGGGTTGCCGCGCGCAGCCGCCGTAGGGCGGCTATGATCGCCCGCGTGGCGCCTCGCGCCGTCATCATCCACGGATACCCGCACGCTCTCGCCGCATTGCACGTCGCTGCAGCGGCCAGTGTTCCGGTCGCTCTGTGGAGCGCGCCAGGCGCCGCTGTGTACGCCGGCGCTGGATGGTTCGACGCCTTGATTCGGCGAGCCGCGAGAGAGGCGCCCGTGGCGCGCTTCATCGCGGTTCTCGACTGTGCCGACCGAGCAGATTTGGCGCAGGCGGCGCTCCGTCAAGGCGTGACACAAATTTGCTATCGCGGCAGCCCGGACTTGGCGCGGCGCCTCGCGGACATCGCCGGGCAGTATGGCGCGACCCTGCACCGGAAAATGCCACTGGCCCTCGATCTGCTGCATGTCGACGATCCCTCTGCCGCCTGCGGCGCCTGGCTGAGCGGCGATTGAAAACCGGGCAGGCGTCGGCTATGCAGGGTCCCCGCGTTTTTTCCGGGGCGTCCGGCCGCACCACGGAGAGAGAGCCGCCATGCAGATCACCCCGCGAGTCCGCAAGATCCTGTCCTGGTACGAGAGCGACAACCCCGGCACCAAGACCAACCTCGCCCGCATCCTCATGCACGGCAAGCTCGGCGGCACCGGCAACCTCGTGATCCTACCCGTCGACCAGGGCTTCGAGCATGGCCCCGCGCGCAGCTTTGCGGTCAATGCCCCGGCCTACGATCCCCACTATCACTTCCAGCTCGCGATCGACGCCGGACTATCTGCCTATGCCTCGGTGCTCGGCATGCTCGAGGCGGGGGCCGACACGTTCGCCGGCGCCATCCCCACCATCCTCAAGGTCAACAGTTCGAACAGCCTCGCCACGGCCAAGGACCAGGCCGTGACCGGATCGGTCGGCGATGCCCTGCGGCTTGGCTGCTCCGCCATCGGCTTCACGATCTATCCGGGGTCCGACGATGCCTTCGGCATGATGGAGGAGATCCGCGAGCTGGCCGAGGAGGCGAAATCGGTCGGGCTTGCCGTGGTCATCTGGTCCTATCCGCGCGGCGGCACGCTGTCGAAGGAGGGTGAGACGGCGATGGACATCTGCGCCTACGCCGCGCACATGGCGGCCCTCCTCGGCGCCCACATCATCAAGGTCAAGCCGCCGACCAGCTTCCTCGAGCAGCCCGACGCCAAGAAGGTCTACGAGAAGGAGAAGATCGACATCTCCACTCTCTCGGCCCGCATCGCGCATGTCATGCAGGCCACGTTCAACGGGCGGCGCATCGTCGTCTTCTCCGGCGGCGCCGCGAAGGACTCGGAGGGCATCCTCGGCGAGGCGCGCGAGATCCACAAAGGCGGCGGTACCGGCCTCATCATCGGCCGCAACAGCTTCCAGCGGAAGCGCGAGGACGCCCTCAAGATGCTGGATCAGATCATCCGTATCTTCCAGGGTCAGGCCTAGCTGCGGGACGGATCCGCCTGCCACCTCCGCCGAACCCGCACGCCTGCCGCATCTTCCTGGCAACGCCGCGGATCGCCGACGAGGCGGCCGCGGCGCAGCTGGTTGCAGAACTGGACGACGCCGCTGCTGCCGCCGACATCGCGGCCGTTCTGTTGCGCTGCGCGGCGGACGCCGGCGGCGGGCTCGTGCAGGCGGCCGCGACGGCGCTGCACCCGGTCGCCCGGCGACGCGACATCGCCCTTCTCCTCGACGGCGGCGCCGATCTCCTGGTCGCCGCCGGCGCCGACGGCGTCCACCTGATGCAGGCCGCCGACTATGCGCGAGCGCGCCGTCGTGTCGCCGACGGCATCGTCGGTGTCGGCTGCGCTTCCCGCGACGAGGCAATGAGCGTCGCCGAAGCAGGCGCCGACTATGTTCTGTTTGGCGACTTGGACGATGCGGAGCCCACGGCCGCAACCCTCGCGCTGGTAGAGTGGTGGTCCGCGCTGATGACGATGCCGTGCATCGGCGCCGGCGGCACGCGCCCCCACGACCACGCCGCGCTCGCCCGCGCCGGGGCCGACTTTGTTGCCGTCGGCAGCCGCGGTTGGTCGCACCCCGGCGGCCTCAGCGCCTATCTGCAGGATTTTGCCGGCGCGGTCTGAGGCGGCGGGCGGCCGCGGTTATTTCTCGTTAACAATATAAAGATATCGTTATATACTTGTGGGCTCGAAGGAGGCCCCCTTGCGCGTGATCGACAATACGGCCAATGCCGACAGCTTGGACGAATTGCTGGGCAGCCTGCGGGCGACTGCGGAATCCACGCGGCTGCGGCTGCTGGCGCTGTTCGCCGAGGGCGAGCTGACCGTGGGCGATCTGTCGCAGATCCTGGGCCAGAGCCAGCCGCGCGTCTCGCGCCATCTCAAGCTCCTGTGCGAAGCGGGCCTGTTGGACCGTTTTCCCGAGGGCAACGCCGTGTTCCACCGTCTGGCGGAGGCCGGCGCCGGCGCCGCGCTCGCCCGTCAGATTCTGCGGCTGTTGCCGCGTGAGGACGAGACGCTGCGGCTCGACCGGGCACGCCTCGGCCAGATCCGCGCCGAACGGGCAGCGACCGCGGCGGCCTATTTCCGCAAGAACGCCGCGCGCTGGAGCGAACTCCGTTCGCTCTATGTCGACGAGCAAAAGGTCGAGGCCGGGTTGCTCCGCCTCCTGCCTGCGGGAGATGCTGTCGACCTGCTCGACATCGGAACCGGCAGCGGTCGCATCCTCGAACTGGTCGCCGGCCGCGTCCGCCGGGCCGTCGGCATCGACTTGTCGCGCGACATGCTCATCGTAGCGCGGGCGAACCTGCACCGCGCCGGCGCGGCCAACTGCCAGGTCCGTCATGCCGACATGTATCGTCTGCCGTGGTCCGAGCCCTCGTTCGACGTCGTCACGATCCACCGCGTCCTGCATTACGCCGAGGAACCCGCCCGCGTGATCGGCGAGGCCGCCCGCGTGCTGCGGCCGGGCGGCCGTCTCCTGATCGTCGACTTCGCGCCGCATGCGATCGAACGGCTGCGCAGCGAACACGCACATCGGCGGCTCGGCTTCGCCGACGCTGAGATCCACCAGTGGTGTCGCACCGCCGGCCTGCGGCCGGAACGCGCCCGTCACCTGCCAGGCAAGCAGCTCACTATCGGCATCTGGCAGGCATTGCGGGCACCGCTGCGCGATGCCGCGGCGCCGCGCGGGCGGAGGCACGCGGCATGAGACTGGCGCACAAGCTGGCGATCGCCGAACGGCACGTGCCGCCGCTGGCGACCCCTGCCCCGGCGACGCCGATGGTCTCCTTCGAGTTCTTCCCGCCGAAAAGCGAGGCCGCAGCCGCGCAACTGTGGGCAACCATCACGGCCCTGGAGCCCCTGGCGCCCCGCTTCGTCTCCGTTACCTACGGCGCCGGCGGCAGCACGCGCGACACGACCTTTGCCACGGTAACGCGGATCCGGCGCGAGAGCGGGCTCACGCCGGCCGCCCATCTGACTTGCGTCGGCAGCGGACGCACCGAGATCCGCGAACTGCTCGAACGCTATTGGCAGGCCGGCATCCGCCACATCGTCGCCTTGCGCGGCGACCCGCCGGCCGGCGGCGACGCCTGGCGCACGCCTCCCGACGGCTACGCCTATGCCGCCGACCTCGTCGCCGGCATCCGGTCCGTGGCCGATTTCGAGATCAGCGTCGCGGCTTTCCCGGAGGTTCACCCGCAGGCGCGCGACGCCACGTCCGATCTCGACAACCTCAAACGCAAGCTCGATGCCGGCGCGACGCGCGCCATCACCCAGTTCTTCTTCTCCGCCGAGGTCTTCCTCCGCTTCCGCGACAACGCCCGGCGCGCCGGGATCACGGCGCCGATCGTGCCGGGCATCCTGCCGGTCACCAACTTTGCCCAGGTGCTGAAGTTCAGCCGCATGTGCGGCGCCTCGATCCCGACCTGGTTCGCCGATCTCTTCGACGGCCTCGATGACGAGCCGGAAACGCGCAAGCTCGTCGCCGCCATGGTCGCCACCGAGCAGTGCCGGGCGCTCGCCACCGAAGGCGTCGACCAGTTCCATTTCTACACGCTCAATCGCGCCGACCTGACGCTCGGCATCTGCCGGCGCCTCGGCCTGAAACCGGCCGTCGTGCCCGGTCTGAAAGGGAATCTCACCGCCGAAGCGCCGCCGCCCGCCGTCGATCCGGCCATGGGCTGATTTGCCCCCCGCGGGGGCCCGCCAAGCGTGGACTCGCCGTGACCGAGCTGTTAGGGTCCGCGCCGCTTTCGTGGGACCCGGCGGCCATGGCGACACGCTCTCCCGTCATCAACGTGATGGCACGGGCCGCGGAAAAGGCGGCGCGCAGCCTCAAGCGCGATTTTGGCGAAGTCGAGCAGCTGCAGGTCTCGCGCAAGGGACCGGGCGACTTCGTCTCGGCCGCCGACCATCGCGCCGAGGGCACCCTGCGCGAGGAACTGCACAAGGCACGGCCGACCTTTGGCCTGCTGCTGGAGGAGAGCGGCGAGATCAAGGGCAGCGATCCGAGCCACCGCTGGATCGTCGATCCGCTCGACGGCACGACCAATTTCCTCCACGGCGTCCCGCACTTCGCCATCTCGATCGGCCTCGAGCGCGACGGCGATGTCGTTGCCGGTGTCGTCTATGACCCGATCAAGGATGAGATGTTCTGGGCGGAAAAAGGCGTCGGCGCCTATCTGAACGACCGGCGCCTGCGCGTGTCGTCGCGCCGCAAGCTCGATGAGGCGCTCATCGCCACCGGCATCACGGCGCGCGCCGGCGCCGCCGAGGACGAGCGCGCGGTCTTCGTCGCACAGGTCGACGCGGCGCTGGCGTCGGTCGCCAGCGTGCGCCGGTTCGGTAGCGCCGCCCTCGATCTCGCCTACGTCGCCGCCGGGCGCTATGAAGGGTTCTGGGAAAATCACCTGTCGCCATGGGACATCGCTGCCGGCATCGTCCTCGTCCGCGAGGCCGGGGGATATGTGAGCGAAATCGCCGGCGGCCACGACATGCTCGCTTCCGGCAGCACGCTCGCGGCGAATGCGCAGCTGCACGGAGCCCTGGGTGATATGCTGCGCGCGGCCGCGAAGGGCGGCGATGAACCACGACAGGCCTGCTCGGCCTGACGAGCGGCCGGCACAGTGCGGCCGCAAGGCCGTTGTAGCCCCGCAACGGGCTGGACTATAGTGCGCCACCCTGAGTTGCCATGGCCGGATCGAGCGGACGTCCGTAACATCATGATCGGGTTCAGTCTTTTCCGGCGTCGCGGGCGTCCCGCGGGATTCCTGCCGGCGCTGGCGCTTGCCCTCGGCGCCCTCCCCTGGTCGCTGCAGCCGGGGAACGCGGCGGATAAACCGAAAGAACCCAACGTCATTGTCGACGACAGCGTCCTCGACAACCTGGCCCCGGCGACGACGGGCGCCGATCTTCCCTTGCCGGCGCCGGCGCAGGCCCCGCTCAGCCGCTTGCTGCAGCCGGGCGAGGCGGCGGTGAGCTCGCAGACGCCGCCGACAGCGGCGCCGGACGCGACGGTTCCGGCCGCGCCGACCACGCCGATCCAGGCGACCGAGATCGGCGCCGCCAACAGCGCCCCGAATGCGAACGGGACGGCAGCGGCGCCGGCCGCCGGCGGCGGCAGCCAAGCCGCCGCAGCCAGCGCAGCAACCGCGGCGCCCCCGCCGAAGGACGGCGCGTCCGAGCAGACCGCGGCCAAGCCGCCGATCGAAGGCATGGTGCGCATCCCCTTCGAACCGGAGTCCACCGCGCTGTCCGATCCGGCCAAGACCGCGCTGGCGCCGCTGGTCGAGAAGCTCAATGCCGATTTCTCCCTGCGCGTCGAGGTCCTGGCCTACGCGGCCGGCACCGAGCAGAGTTCGACGCATGCGCGCGGCGTCTCGCTCGGGCGCGCCCTGGCGATACGCAGCTATCTGAGCGAGCAGGGAATCGCCATGAACCGCATGGACCTGCGGGCTCTCGGCAATTCAGCGCAGGAGCAACCGGCCGACCGGGTCGATCTCATTCCCACGGCTCAATGAGCGAATGAGCGTTCGCCCGACGACCATCGACGCACCAGCGACTCAGGGCGATCGCATGACACGGCCGAGCCGCTATCTCGTGTGGATGGTCGTCTGCCTTGTCGCCGTGGCGGTGCTCGCCTTCCTCCTGCAGCAACAGCTGGTCGCGGCGTATTCGCACAATCCCGCGCTCAACACGGGCATTCTCACCGTGTTCGCGATCGGCATCGTCTACATGTTCTGGCAAGTGCTGCGCCTCAATCCGGAGATCAGCTGGATCGAGCGCTATCGGGCCGGCCAGCTCGAATCCGCCAGCTATCGCGAGCCGCGTCTGCTGGCCCCCATGGTGACGATGATCGGCGCCCGCAAAGGCAGGCTCAGCCTTTCCGCCTTGTCGCTCCGTTCGCTGCTCGACGGCATCAACGCGCGGCTCGGCGAGTCGCACGACATCTCCCGCTATTTCATCGGCCTGATGGTTTTTCTCGGCCTGCTCGGCACGTTCTGGGGATTGCTCAAGACCATCGGGGGCGTCGCCGATACGCTGTCGACGATCACGGTCCAGGGCGACGCGAACCAGTTGTTCGAGCAGCTGAAGACCGGCCTGCGCGCGCCGCTCGCCGGCATGGGTACGGCGTTCAGTTCGTCGCTGCTCGGCCTCGCGGGCTCGCTCGTTCTCGGTTTCCTCGAGCTGCAGGCGAGCCAGGCGCACAACCGCTTCTTCAACGAGCTCGAGGACTGGCTGTCGGGCATGACGCGGCTGTCGGGCGGCGGCCCGCTCGGCGAATCCGATCAGCCGATCCCCGCCTACATCCAGGCGCTGCTCGAGCAGACGGCCGACAGCCTCGACAACCTGCAGCGCACCATGGCGCGCGGCGAGGAAGGCCGCATCCAGGCGAACAGCAACCTGCAGGCGCTGGCCGAACGGCTCGGCACCCTGACCGACCAGATGCGCACCGAGCAGCAGCTCATGATCACGCTGGCCGAAACGCAGAACGAGATCCGCCCGATGCTGGCGCGGCTCACCGAACTGGCCTCGGCCGGCGGCTTCGGCATCGACGAGGCGAGCCGCTATCACCTGCGCAACGTCGATCTGCAGATGAACCGCCTGCTTGAAGAGCTGACGACCGGACGCCAAGTCTCGGTGCAGGAAATCCGCAGCGAGATTCGCATGGTCGCCCGCACCATCGCCGCCATCGCCGAGGAAGGCGAGCGCTAGATCATGGCCGCCCCGGCTGCCGCCCGCGGACGTCGCGGCTATTTCGATCCGTGGCCCGGCTACGTCGACGTGCTCAGCACGTTGCTGATGGTCGTAATCTTCGTGCTGATGGTGTTCGTGATCGCGCAGGTGTTCCTGTCGCGCGCCCTGTCGGGCCGCGACGAGGCGCTGGTACGGCTCAACCAGCAGGTGGCGGAACTCGGTGACCTGCTGTCGCTCGAGAAGAAGACGACGGCGGAACTGCGCCTCAACATCGCCGACCTTTCCTCGCAGCTGCAGAATTCGACGGCCGCCCGCGACGACATGCAGCAGCGGCTCGCGGTTCTCCTGGGCGAGCGCAACTCGCTGGCGGCGAGCCTTGCCGATGCCAACGCGCAGGTCGCCAAGGTGGGCGACGAGAAGGCAAGCCTGGAATCGCAGATCGCGGTGCTGCTGCAGACGGACAAAGCCGACAAGGATGCGCTGACGACGATTCGGCTGCAGCTCGACCAGGCAAACAGGACCGCCGACGACAACAAGGCGGCGCAGGTGGCCGCGCAGGCGGACGCCGACAAGGCGCAGAAGATGGCGGAGGAGAACAAGGCGGCGCTGCTCGCCGCCCTCGCCGACGCCGACAGGACCAAGAAGACCGCGGCCGACACGGAAGCCGCCCTGAGATCTGCGCTGGCGCTGGCCCGCGACGAAGCCGACAAGGCGAACAAGGCGACCACCGACCAGAAGGCCACCCTCGACCGGAAGCTCGCCGAACTCGAGAGCGCCTACAAGTCGATCGACGCCGACAAGGCGAAGGTGCAGGCGCTGCTCGTGGAGATCGCCGCGCTCGAAAAGCTGCGCGACGACCTGGCCAACAAGCTGGCCGCCAGCGAGGATGCCGCGAAGAAGGCCGCCGCCGACAGCCAGGCCGCGCTCGACGCGGCGCGGGCCGAAGCCGACAAGGCCTATAAGACCACGGCGGATCAGAAGGCGGCTCTCGACCAGAAGCTGGTCGAGCTCGAAAACGCCTACAAGGTCATCGATGCCGACAAGGCGAAGGTGCAGGCGATGCTGGGCGATATCGCCGCGCTCGAGAGCCTGCGCGACGATCTGGCGAAGCGGCTGATGGCCAGCGAGGATGCCTCCAAGAAGAACGCCGCCAATGCCGACCAGGCCAACAATGATCTGATCGAGCAGCGCAAGATCGCCGACTCCGCGCGCATGCAGATCGAGTTGCTGAACCGCCAGGTGCTGGCGCTGCGCGACCAGCTGTCGGCGCTTTCCGCCGCCCTCGATGCGTCGGAAGCCAAGGCCAAGGACCAGGGCGTCCAGATCGCCGACCTCGGCAAGCGCCTGAACGAGGCGCTGGCCAACAAGGTGGCGGAACTGGCGAGCTACCGCTCCGAGTTCTTCGGCCGCTTGAAGCAGGTGCTGGGCGACCGGCCGGACATCCAGATCGTCGGCGACCGCTTCGTGTTCCAGTCGGAAGTGCTCTTCGAGCAAGGCTCGGCCGACATCGAAGACAGCGGCAAGCAGCAGCTCGCGCAATTCGCCAAGACGCTGCTCGATATCTCACAGAAGATCCCGCCGGAGATCGACTGGATCCTGCGCGTCGATGGCCATACCGACAAGCGGCCGATCAACACCTACCAGTTCGCGTCCAACTGGGAACTGTCCAGCGCGCGCGCCATCGCCGTCGTCAAGTTCCTCGAGAGCCAGGGGCTGGCGCCCAATCGACTGGTCGCCGCCGGCTTCGCCGAGTTCCGACCGCTCGACGACGGCGACGACGAGATCGCCTACCGGCGCAACCGCCGCATCGAGCTGAAGCTCGATCAGCGGTGACCGCGGCGCGCGGCAAGGCCGCGCGCAAGGCTATGACGCGGCGGCTCCGCGGGCCTGCTCCACGCCACCGCCGTTGTCCGTCTGGTCGAACTGCAGAGCCGCCAGGTGCGCATAGAGCCCGCCGTTGCGCGTGAGCTCCGCATGCGTCCCCTGTTCGACGATACGGCCGTGATCCATGACGACGATGCGATCGGCCTGGAGGATCGTCGCCAAGCGGTGCGCGATGACCAAGGTCGTGCGCCGGCTCATCAGGCGATCGAGCGCCTGCTGCACGACCCGCTCGCTCTCGGCATCGAGGGCGCTGGTGGCCTCGTCGAGCAGCAGCACCGCCGGATCGCGCAGGATCGCCCGCGCGATCGCGATGCGCTGGCGCTGGCCGCCGGAGAGCCGCACCCCGCGTTCGCCCAGGTGCGTGGCGAACCCCTCCGGCAGGCGGTCGATGAATTCGGTGGCGAAGGCGGCATCGGCGGCGGCGCGGACCTCGGCGTCCGACGCCCCCGGCCTGCCGTAGCGGATGTTCTCGCGTGCGTCGGCGGAGAAGATGACCGGCTCCTGCGCCACGAGGCCGATACGGGCCCGCACGTCATCGGGGTTCGCCGCGCGGAGGTCGACGCCATCGAGCAGGATCGATCCGCTCTGCGGATCGTAGAACCGCAGCAGAAGCTGGAAGACCGTCGTCTTGCCGACGCCCGATGGCCCGACGATGGCGAGGCGCTCTCCCGCGGTCACCTCGAGGTCGAAGCCATCGAGCGCGGCGCGCTCGGGCCGCGACGGGTAATGGAATGTCACGCGATCGAAGCGCACGGCGCCGCGCGGCGGTTCCGGAAGCGGCGTCGCGACCGCCGGCGCCGCGATCTCAGGCCTGGTTTCCAGCAATTCGAGCAGGCGCTCCATGGCCCCGGCAGCCCGCTGCAGGTCCCCCATGACTTCCGCGAAGGCGCCGAGCGCGGCTGCACTCAGCACCGATACGAGGATGAAGGAGACGAGGTTTCCGCCGCTGATCCGGCCGGCGAACACGTCATGGCCGCCGATCCAGAGCACCAGCCCGATGGCCCCGAATACCAGCAGAAACACGGCGGCAACCATGAACGCGCGGGCCCGGATGTAGGTGAAGGCGGTGTCGACGGCGCGCTCGATGCGCTCCCCGAAACGCTGGCGGTCGAGATCGACATGCGTGAAGGCCTGCACGGTTCGGACGGCCTGCAGGCTCTCCTCGGCGAAGGCGCCGACATCGGCGATGCGATCCTGCGTCGCGCGCGAGCGCCGGCGAACGCGGCGGCCGAAGAAGATGATGGGCAGGACGACGACCGGCACGACCAGGAACGCGAGGCCCGTCAGCTTCGGGCTGGTCACCACCATCATGACCGTGCCGGCCACGAAGAGCAGCAGATTGCGCAGGGCCGTCGAGGCCGACGAACCAATGACGGTCTGGAGCAGGGTCGTGTCGGTCGTCAGCCGCGAGACCACCTCGGCGGTGCGGGTCAGCTCGAAGAAGCCGGGACTGAGCCCGATGACGTGGCCGAAGACCGCCCGCCGGATGTCGCCGGCGACCCGTTCGCCCAGCCAGAGGACCAACGACACGCGCGCGTAGGACGAGGCGGCGAGCACCGCCGCGCCGGCGAGCCAGCCGATCAGGGCATGGTCGAGGGCCGCCTCGTTGCCGGCGCCGAACCCCTGGTCGATGAGCAGGCCCGCCCCGCGCGC
>JBKOWC010000140.1:0-8521 GCA_046724215.1 Pseudomonadota bacterium
GCATGGTCGAGCTCGGTGCGCGGCGCCTTCAGGAACTTGAGCCGCGCCGGCGTGGCATAGAAGAGATCGCGCAGCTCGACCCGCGTGCCCTGGCCCAACGCCGCCGGCTGCACGGCGCCCTTGGCGCCGCCCTCGACGGCAAGGCTCCAGGCGGCGTCGCTGCCGGCCTCGCGCGAGGTAATGGCGAGGCGCCCGACGGCGGCGATCGACGGCAGGGCCTCGCCGCGGAATCCCAAGGTCCCGATGTGCGTCAGGTCGTCGTCGGGGAGCTTCGAGGTGGCGTGGCGCTCGACCGCCAGCGCGAGCTCGGCGGCGCTCATGCCGCTGCCGTCGTCGGCCACCGTGATGAGGGTGCGTCCGCCGTCGCGCAAGGTGACGTCGATGCGCGTGGCGCCGGCGTCGATGGCGTTCTCGACCAGCTCCTTCACCGCCGAGGCCGGCCGCTCGATCACCTCGCCGGCGGCGATGCGGTTGACCAAGTTGGGCGGCAGGAGGCGAATCGGCATGGCCGGCGAAGACTAGCAGACGCCATCAGGCGCAACCAGCGCAGCGCCTAAAACAGCCCCTCCGGCGCCGGCTGCGTCGCCGTCACGCCTTCCGGGCGGCCGACGATGACGAAGCTGAGCTTGTCGGGGTCGAGCAGCTTCTTCGCCACGCGCTTGACGTCGTCGAGGGTGACCGCCTCGATGTAGCTGTTGCGCTTGCTGAAGTAGTCAGGCGGAAAGTCCTCCAGCTGCACGCCGACCAGCGCCTGGGCGATGCTCGTCGTGCTGCCGAAGCGGAGCGCGTAGGAGCCGGTGAGATAGAGCTTGGCGTCGGCCAGCTCCTTCTCCGTCGGGCCCGCGTCGCGCATGCGCTTCCATTCCTGCTTGATCAGCGTCATCGCCTCGCCGACCGAGGCGTTCTTGGTGCCGACCATGCCCTGAACGAGGCCGACATGATCGAGGGCGACGAGGTCGGTGTCGATCGAGTAGGCGAGGCCGCGCTTTTCGCGCACCTCCTGCGTCAGGCGCGAGGAGAAGCCGCCGCCGCCGAGAATGTGATTCATCAGAAAGGCAGCGTAGAAGTCGGCATCGTGCCGCTTCACGCCGCCCTGGCCGAACAGCACGATGCTCTGCGGCACGCGCTGGTCGACGACGATGACGGAACCGGGGGCGCCGGGCGCGGCTTCGCCGACATTGTCCGCCGTCCCGCTTGCCGGAAGCGCGCCGAAGGTGCGGTCGAGCAGCGGCTTCAGGTCCGCGGCCGAGATGTCGCCGACGACGCCGATCAGCAGGTTGTCGCGCGCGAAGCGGGCGGTGACGAAGCCGCGCAGGTCGGCGGCGGTGATCGCCTGCAGGCCGGCCTGGGTGCCTGAGGTCTGCCGGCCGTAGGGGTGCTCGCCGAAGCTGGTGTGCCACCAGACGCGGTCGGCGATCGAGTTGGGGTCGCTCGACTCGTCGGCCAGCTGGGCCAGGAGCTGGCCGCGAACCCGCTCCACCGGTTCGGCGTCGAAGCGTGGCGCCGTCAGCGCCAGGCGCAAGAGGTCGAACGCCTGGTCGCGGCGGTCGCTGAGCGTGCGCATCGAGCCCGTGAAATCGTCGATGCCGGCGCGGAAGCTGAAGTCGATGGCGAGATCGTTGAGGCGCTGCTGGAAGGTCCTCGAATCGAGATCGCCGGCGCCCTCGTCGAGCAGGCCGGAGACCAGCTCCGCCAGCCCTTCCTTGCCGCGGGGATCGAGGGCGGAGCCGCCATGGAAGCCGAGCCCGACCGCGATGAGCGGCATGCTGTGGTCTTCGACCAGCCAGGCGTGGATGCCGGCCGGGCTCGTCACTTCCTGCACGTCCATCGCGGGCGCGGCATGCGCCAGAAGCGTGGTGCTGGCGAGCACAACGACGACGAGCGCGCCCAGCGCGATCGCGAGCCGGCGCATCAGCCGCCCGCCTGCGGCAAGAGGATGCCGGTCACGGAGGAGTCGATGTCGAACACCGCCTTGGCAGCGGCGTCGACGTCGGCGACGGTGACGGCGCCGATGCGGTCGGGCCAAGCCTCGATATCGTCGACCGTGCTGCCGGTGGCGAGCGCCGTGCCGACGATGCGGGCCGGGCCGGCGAGGCTGTCGCGGGCCTTCACCGCTTCGGCGAGCAGCACGCCCTTGGCGCGCCGCACCTCGTCATCGGTGACGCCGTCCTTCAGCAGCTTGGCGATCTCGGCATCGACGGCCTTCTCGATCTTGTCGGTGTCGGCGGCGCCGGCGCCGCTCTGCGCCGCGGCATAAAGGCTGAAGACGGAGAGGTCGACATTGTCGGCGTCGTAGTTGCTGCCGGCGCCGGTCGCCAGCTTCTGGTCGACCACGAGGCTGCGATAGAGACGGCTGGAGGTGCCGCCGCCGAGAATCTCGCTGAGCACCTCAAGGGCGTAGGCATGTTCCTTGTCGCCGCGGTGGTAGCTGGCCGCCTCGTACTGCCGGGTCCAGGAGGCGAGCTGGACGCGCTGGTCCTGCATGGTCACGCGGCGCGGCGCGAACTGCGCCGGCTCGTCCGGCCGGACGCGCGCCGCCATCGGCTGCCCGGGGATCGCGCCGTAGTACTTCTCCGCCAGCGGCCGCACCTGGTCCATCGTCACGTCGCCGGAGATGACGACGATGGCGTTGCCGGGCGTGTACCATTTCTGGTGCCAGGCGACCGCGTCGGCGGTGGTCAGGTGCTGCATCTCCTGCAACCAGCCGATGGTCGGCATCCGGTAGGGATGGTTGAGGAACAGCGACGCGCGCATCATCTCGCCGAGCTGGGCGCCGGGGTCGTTGTCGACGCGCTGCCGGCGCTCCTCGATGATGACATCGCGCTCGGGCAGGACCACGTCGTCGGTCAGCACCAGGTTCTGCATGCGGTCGGCCTCGAGCCTCATCATCTCCTCGAGATGCTCGACGGCGACCGACTGGTAATAGGCGGTGTAGTCCTGGGTGGTGAAGGCGTTCTCGTTGCCGCCGAGCCGCGCCACCATTTCCGAGAAGCCGCCGGCCGGCACGGTCTTCGTGCCCTTGAACATCAGGTGCTCGTGGAAATGGGCGATGCCGGTCTTGCCCGGCACCTCGTCGGCGGCGCCGACGCGGTACCAGATCATGTGCGTCACCACCGGCGCGCGATGGTTCTCGATGACGACGACCTGCAGGCCGTTGGCGAGCGTGATCGTGCTCGGGTTGAAGACGCCGGCCGTCGCCGGCGGGCCGCCGAGGGCGAGGAGCCCGGCCAGCAGCAGCCATGCAATCCTGGGTCTCAATGCCAACCTGGTACTCGCTGTCGAAACACGGGTGCGTCGCACACGATAAGGCCGCTATGCGACGACCAGCAACCCACGCCGCAACACGACTTGGTGATGCCGGTGCCTAGAAGATGTCTTCCAGAAGGCCCTTGCGGGCGCGTTTGATGATCGGCGTTTCGCCCTCGGTGACCGGCTTGCCGAGCGCCGCGTTCTCCTGCAGGCGCTTGCTCTCGGCGGCCGGATCGACGACGGTGCCGTAGGGTGCCGGCGTCCGCCAGAAGACCAGGCGGTCGACCAGCGACTTGTCGCGCTCGATCGCCGCCGCCGTCTCCTCGTCGATCTGCGCGCGGATTTGCGGATCGATGCCGTTGGCCCCGGCATTCTGCAGCAGCGCCACCTCGCCGGAGGACTGGTTCGAGGTGTCGCCCGGGGTGCCGGCCGTGTCGGTGCCGCCGGTGGCCGCCGACGCGGTCTGCGTCCCGAACAGCGCCGTCTTCGCCTGGTCGCTGGCGGTGCCTTCCTGCGGGCGCGGCGCCCCCGGCTGCGGCGGATGCAGGCTGTAGTCGGGCGGCAGCGTGAGCGGCGCGTGCGCCACGACCTGGAACTCGTCCGGGGACTGCTTCGTCATGCCGAGCGCCTGCCGGACATCGTTGCCGCAGCCGGACAGGGCAAGCATCGTCAGCCCCACGGCCGCGGGACCCATCCACCGATTTGCACGCATGACAGCCTCCTAGTTGGGCGCTTTCTTAGCGTTTTCCGCCCGGCCGAACAATCCGTCGAGCACCAGCAGCGCCACGCCGACGCTGATGGCCGAGTCGGCGATGTTGAATGCCGGGAAATAATACTCCCCCAGATGGAAGTAAAGAAAGTCGACGACGGCATGGAAACGGATGCGGTCGGCGACGTTGCCGAGCGCGCCCCCGATGACGAGGCCGAGCGCCGTCGCCGGCAAGGCGCGGTCCAGGCGGGCCAGCCAGACGACCAGGCCGGCGACCACGGCCAGCGCGATGGCGACGAAGATCCAGGGGCCGGCCGGCGAATCGGAGCGGAACAGGCTGAAGCTGATGCCGCGGTTCCAGGCCAGCACGAGCTTGAAGAACGGGGTGACCTCGATGTCGACCGGCGGATCCATGACGACGACGCGGATCCACCATTTCGTGATCTGATCGAGCCCGAGCCCGAGCGCGGCGATGGCGAGGCCGAGGCGCAGCATCCGCCGGCCGGCTCACTCCGCCGCGGCGCGCTCGCCGACGGCGTCGGCGCAGCGGCCGCAGACGCCGGGGTGGGCGGGATCGCCGCCGACATCCGGCAGCACGCGCCAGCAGCGCTCGCATTTCTCGCCCGCCGCCATCTCGATGACGACGCCGACATCCGGCACGTCGGGCAGGGTAAAGGCACCGGCCGGGGGCGCGCCATGCCGCAAGGTCGCCGCCGAGGTGATGCTGATCTCCGCCAGATCGATGCCGTCGAAGGCTTCGACATAGGCCCCGTTGGCATAGACCTGGGGATGCGCCTGCAGGCTGGAGCCCAGGCGCTTGTCGGCGCGCTGCAGCTCGAGCGCGCCTGTGACAACCCGTCGCAGGTCGCGGATGCGGCCCCATTTCGCGGCGAGCGTCTCATCGCGCCAGGCGGCCGGCAGTTCCGGGAACAGGCGCAGATGCACGCTGTCGGTCCAGGCGTCGGCTTCGCTGCGGCCCTGGCGGAACTGCCAGGCCTCCTCGGCCGTGAAGCAGAGGATCGGCGCCAGCCACGCCGTCAGGCAGTCGAAGAGCCGATCCAGGACCGTGCGGCAGGCGCGGCGGCGCGGGCTGTCCGGCCGGTCGCAATAGAGCGAGTCCTTGCGGATGTCGAAATAGAAGGCGGACAGGTCGACGGCGCAGAAGTTGTGAACGGCCGTGAACAGGGCGCCGAAATCGAAGTCCTCGACGGCGCGCCGCACGATCTCGTCGAGCTCGGTCAGTCGGTGCAGGATCCAGCGCTCGAGCTCCGGCATCTGGGCCGGAGCGACGCGCTCGCTCGCGTCGAAGCGGTCGAGCGCACCCAGAAGATAGCGCAGCGTGTTGCGCAGCCGGCGATAGCTCTCGGCATGGCCCTTGAGCACATTCGGTCCGATCGCCTGGTCCTCGATGTAGTTCGAGGCGACGACCCAGAGCCGCAGGATGTCGGCGCCGTGCTGCTTCATGACGTCCTGTGGGGCGACGACATTGCCGAGCGCCTTCGACATCTTCTTGCCCTGCTCGTCGAGCGTGAATCCATGAGTGAGCACGGCGTTGTAGGGCGCGCGGCCGCGCGTGCCGCAGGATTCCAGCAGTGAGGAATGGAACCAGCCGCGATGCTGGTCGGAGCCTTCGAGATAGAGGTCGGCAGGCCAAGCCAAGTCCGTTGCCTTGCGCGGCTCCAGCACATAGCTGTGGCTGGCGCCGCTCTCGAACCAGACCTCGATGATGTCCTTCACCGACTCGAAATCGTCGGCGTTGTAGTCGTTGCCGAGTAAGCGGGCGGACGGACTGCTGTACCAGGCATCGGCGCCCTCCGCCTCGAAAACGGCGGCGATGCGGTCGATGACCGCCTGGTCGCGCAGCGGCTGGCCGGTCGCCTTGTTCATGAATACCGCGATCGGCACGCCCCAGGCGCGCTGGCGCGAGACGCACCAGTCCGGCCGCTGCTCGATCATCGCGTAGAGCCGGTTGCGCCCCTGTGGCGGCACGAAGCGGGTGGCGTCGATGGCGGCGAGCGCCTTCTTGCGCAAGTCGTTCTTCTCCATGGAGATGAACCACTGCGCCGTGTTGCGGAAGATGAGCGGCGCCTTCGAGCGCCAGGAATGCGGATAGCTGTGGGTGAGCTTGCCCTGCGCCAGCAGCGCGCCCGCCTCCTTCAGCGCCGCGATCACGGCCGGATCGGCGTCGCCCTTCTTGCCGTCGGGCCGCAGCACGCGCTTGCCGGCGAACAGCGGCACCTGCGGATAGAACGAGCCGTCCTCGCCCACGGTCTGCGGCACCTCGATGCCGTGGGCCATGCCGAGCTCCCAGTCGTCGGCGCCGTGACCGGGCGCGATATGCACGAAGCCCGTGCCCTGGTCGATCGTGACGAAATGGCCGGCGAAGAGCGGCACCTCGAAGTCATAGCCCTTGCCGCGCAGGGGGTGGGCGCAGACTGTGCCGGCCAGAGCGGCGCCCTTGCCAGACCAGGCGACCTCGCTGGCTGCGATGCCCAGGTCCTTCTCGAAGGTCGCGCGCAGTTCCGCGGCGACCAGCAGCTTCTCGCCGACGCGCACGGCGGCGCCATTGGCCGTCGCAGTCACGGCGAGCAGCAGGTAGTCCATCTCCTCGCCGAAGGCCATGGCGCGGTTGCCGGGGATGGTCCAGGGGGTGGTCGTCCAGATCACGGCCGACGCACCCGCCAGATCCATGAGCGGCGAATGGACGATGGGAAAGCGCACATAGATCGTCGTCGAAACATGATCGTGGTATTCGACCTCGGCCTCCGCCAGCGCCGTCTTCTCGACGATCGACCACAGGACCGTCTTGGCGCCCTTGAACAGGCCGCCATTCATCAGGAACTTGCCGATCTCGCGCATGATCTGCGCCTCGGCGGCGTAGGACATCGTCAGGTACGGGTTGTCCCAATCGCCTTCGACGCCCAGGCGCTTGAATTCCTTGCGCTGCTCGTCGACCCAGTATTGCGCGAACTCCCGGCACTCACGGCGGAACTCGATGATCGGCACGGCGTCCTTGTCCTTGCCGGCGGCGCGATACTTCTCCTCGATCTTCCATTCGATCGGCAGGCCGTGGCAGTCCCAGCCCGGCACGTAGTTGGCGTCCTTCCCCAGCATCTGCTGGGAACGGTTCACCACGTCCTTCAGGATCTTGTTCAAAGCATGGCCGATATGGATGGCGCCATTCGCGTAGGGCGGGCCGTCATGCAGGATGAACTTTGGCCGCCCTTTCGACTCCGCACGCAGCCGCTGGAACAGCTGCATCTCCTGCCAGCGCGCAAGGATCTTCGGTTCCCGCTCGGGCAGGTTGGCCCGCATCGGGAAATCGGTCTTCGGCAGGAAGACGGTCGCCTTGTAGTCCACGCTCATGTCGTTCACAGATTCGAACGTTCAGCGCCGCGACGGCCGCCGCGGACTGAGCGCACGCTCATAGAAACTCTGCGGATCGCCGGCCGTGCGCGCCGGTGGCGCCAAGCGCGCAACCGCACCCGGCTCCGGTCCGGCATAGGCGGCCAGCAGCCGGCGCGCGAGATCGCAATCCGCCGCGATTTGTGCCCGCAAACTATCGAGTCCGTCAAACTTCTTCTCCGGGCGCAGGTGCTCGATTAGGGCCACGCGCAGGTGCCGGCCGTAGAGATCGCCGGTCCAATCGAAGAGATGCACCTCGAAGACGAGGTGCGTGCCGCCGACCGTCGGACGGTAGCCGAAGCTGGCGACGCCGTCATGCCAGAGCGTCTCCCGACCCGCGTCGACGCCGGTTTTGACGGCATAGATGCCGAGCGCCGGTTGCAGGTATTCGCCGAGCATGAGGTTGGCCGTGGGATAGCCCAGCTTGCGGCCGAGTTTCTCGCCATGCTCGACCCGCCCCTCGATCTCCCAGGGACGCCCGAGCAGCAGGGTCGCCTCCCGCGGCCGGGCGGCCTGCAGATGCTCGCGCACGCGGGTCGAGGAGAAGACGTCGCCCTGCTCGATTCCCGCCGGCGGCAGGGCGGTGACGCCGAAGCCGTGGAGCCGGCCAAGATCGGCCAGCAGCGCGGCCGTGCCGCGCCGGCCGTGGCCGAAGACGAAATCGTAGCCCACGACCACATGGGCGACCCCGAGGCCCTCGCTCAGCACCTCGACCACGAAGGCTTCGGCGCTCTTGTGCGACAAGGCGGCATCGAAATGCAGCACGAACAGATGGTCGACGCCCATGGCCTCGAGCTGGCGGGCCTTGATGCGCAACGGCGTCAGCCGGAACGGCGGCTGGTCGGGCCGGAAGAACTCGCGCGGATGCGGCTCGAAAGTGAGCACGGCATGGGTCGTGCCGAGCTCGCGCGCCTGCTGCGCCGCGGCCGCGATCACCGCCTGGTGGCCGCGATGAATGCCGTCGAAGTTGCCGAGCGCCACGACCGCGCCGCGCGCCTCGACCGGCACTTCCGTATGGTGGCGAAACAGGCGCATGGCCTCTCTCTAACCCATCGATCCCGCGGAGTCATCGGTAGGGGCGCGCTGCGCGCGCCCGCGGTCGCCTGGACTCTAGCGATTTTGCTTATTGCAAGACGGGCGCGCGCAGCGCGCCCCTAC
>JBKOWC010000173.1:0-9194 GCA_046724215.1 Pseudomonadota bacterium
GGGAAGAGTTCTGAACCCCGCGAAACGAGACGAAGCGGCCGGGTCACGGCCGCTTCGTCATCCGCTCTTCGGCAAGATTTCTCGTAGTTCCCAGCGTTGCCGCCGCTCAGGCGGCGGTCGTCTGTCCTTGACCGCCGGTGGCCTGCAGGACCGCCGGCGCCACCCGGCGCCGCTTGACCTCGGCCGCCAGCATGTAGCCGACATTGCGGACCGTCTTGATGACCTCGGTCTCGCCGCTGCGGGCATCGAGCTTGCGGCGCAGACGGCCGTTGAGGACGTCGATGCTGCGGTCGAAGGGCGTCCAGTCGCGGGCGCGCGTGAGGTCGAGCAGCTGGTCGCGCGCCAGCGGCCGCCGCGGATGTTCCGCCAGCGCCCGCAGCAGGTCGAATTCGCCCCCCGTCAGATCGACTTCCGCCGCGGCGCCATCGAGGAGGCGGCGATGCGTCAGATCGAGGGTGAAGGTGAGAAAGGTGAGGATCTCCACGGTCGCCTGCGGGTCGGCGTCGCCCAGCTGGTGGGTCCGGCGCAGCACCGAGCGGATGCGGGCCTTCAGTTCGCGCAGCTCGAACGGCTTGCCGATATAGTCGTCGGCGCCGAGCTCCAGGCCGACCACGCGGTCGAGCGGCGTATCGGTGCCCGTCAGCATGATGACCGGCGTGCGGCCGCGATCCCGCAGGTTGCGCAGCAGATCGAAGCCGTCCGCATCCGGAAGCCGCACGTCGAGCAGCACGAGATCGATGTCGGCGTCCGCGAACCGCTTGAGCGCCGCAGCGCCCGTGGCCGCTTCGTCCGTCGCGAAACCCTCACGACGCAAATAGGTCGTTACGAGATCGCGCAGGTCCATGTCGTCGTCGACGAGCAGGATCTTTCCATTCTGCATGATCACAAATCCATTAATCGAATGCGTTTAGGGTCGGCGAATATCGGCGAGGTTAACCCCGTCGTCATTTACGAAACGTTACAAAGCGATCGGCGGCGGACATTCCATGTTCACGGGGCGGGGCTAGCGTTGCCCACAGGTTTTCGACCTACTTCGTTTGCAGTCTGCAGGAATTAGAAGAAATGCAATATTTCTCCCGGCTTCTTTTGATGTTCGTGGCTATGTTTGCGGGATGGTCGGCGCTCGCCCCGGCGGACGCTCTGTCCACCGGCCGTCCCGTCCTCTCGGTGTCGCAGGCCGCCGCCGCGGGCCAGAACCCGACGACGGTCGACCTCGACATGGCGACGCTGGAGGGCCTGCCCCACTACACGATCGCAACGACGACCCCCTGGACCGACGGCGTCTCCCGATTCGAAGGCGTGCTCGTTCGCGACCTGCTCCGGCATCTGGGCGTGAACGGCGCGCTCACCACGTTCGCCGCGCTCAATGACTACAAGGTCCAGATCCCGACGGCGGACTTCGCGAAGTACGACGTCCTCCTCGCCTACAAGCGCGACGGCGCCTACATGCCGGTGCGCGACAAGGGGCCGCTCTGGGTCATCTATCCGCTCGATCAGCATCCCGAGCTGAACAGCGAAGAGACGCGGTCGAAGATGATCTGGCAGGTCCGGCGCGTGGTCGTCGAGTGACCGACTGGACGCAGAAATGGGTCTCCCGGCTGAGGGCCGGCGCGCTCAGCGCGCTGGTCCTCGTCTTTCTGCTGGCCGGGTTCTACGGCATCTTCGACGTCACCCAGCAGGTCAACGTCCTTTCGGCGTATTTCCGCACCGGCACCTGGATCGCCTCCCAGGTCCAGGCCGAGTATCTGCAGCTCTATCAGGCGCTCGCCGTCTACCAGGCGGAGCCGTCGGCGGAGCACCGGTCGGCGCTCGACGAGCGCTTCGAGGTCTTCTGGAGCCGCCTCCCCGTCGCGCTCGAGGGCGACGAGGCGCAGCGCGTGCGGGAAGTCCCGGGCGCCGAAAGCGCGCTGCGCTCCATCCTGGCGCAGATGCCGCAGATCGAGGCGCAGCTCGGCGCCCTGCAGCCCGGCGACAAGGCCGCCTATGAGCGGATCGCCGACCGGCTGGAGACGTTCCGGCAGCCGCTCAGCGACATCGCGCTGGCGACCATCGTCGGCGAGCGGGCCCTGTTCAGCGAATCGACGCTCAAGCGACGGACGCAGGAGATCGCCCTCAGCGTCGTCGCGCTTTTTTTCGCCGGCGCCGTTTCGATCGGCCTGGTGCTGCGCGGCAACCGGCTGAACCGCGCGCTCTACCTGCAGGCCCGCCAGAGCGCCGCCGAGCTCGACACCGTGAAGAGCCAGCTCGTCGACGCCATCGAGAGCATCTCCGAGGGCTTCGCGCTTTTCGACCGCGACGAGCGGCTCGTGCTGGCCAACAGCCGCTTCAAGCAGTTCTACAGCAGCGTCGCCGACGTCGTCCGCCCCGGCGCGACCTTGACCGACCTCGTCACCGAGGCGGTCGGGCGCGGGCAGTACAAGATGGAGATTCCGGCCGCCGAGTGGATCGGCCGCCGCCTCGAGCGCTGGCGCAACCCGGCCGGGCCCTTCGAGCAGCCGCTCGCCGACGGCCGCGTGCTCCGCATCAACGATCGCCGCACCGCGCAGGGCGGCTATGTCAGCGTCCGCTCCGACATCACCGAGGCGAAGCGGGCCGAGCGGGTGCTCGAGGACCGGCTGGCGGCCATCGAGGCGTCGCAGGACGGTCTCGCCATCCTCGATGGCGACGGCCGCTACGTCTACCTCAACAACAGCCAGGCGCGCCTGCACGGCTTCGGCGGCGCCGATCGGCTGACCGGCACGCTCTGGCAGAACCACTACGACGAGCCGGAGCGCGAGCGCTTCCGCACGGTCATCTTCCCGGCGCTGCGTCAATCCGGCAGCTGGCACGGCGACGCCGTCGGCCGCCGGCGCGACGGCAGCAGCTTCCCGCAGGAGATTTCGCTGCGCATGCTCGACAAGGGTGGCATCGTGTGCGTCGTGCGCGACGTGACCAGCCGCCAGCAGGCCGACGGCGAGCGCGACCGCCTGCGCGAGCAGTTCCATTTCGCCCAGCGCTCCGAGGCGCTCGGCCGGCTCGCCGGCGGCGTCGCCCACGACTTCAACAACATCCTCGGCATCATGATGGGCTTCGCCGAGCTCACGGCCGACATGCTCGACAGCGACGATCCGGCGCGGCCCAACCTGGACAAGATCCTGGCTGCCGGCCGCCGCGCCAAGAACCTGGTGCAACAGATCCTGGCCTACAGCCGCCAGGCCGGCAGCGAGCGCCACCCGCTGCGCATGGACCTGCTGCTGAAGGAGACGGCCAACCTGCTGCGCGCGACGCTGCCGGCGACGATCGCGCTGGTCAAGCGGTTCGACGGGGTGGCGGCGTCGGTGCTCGCCGATGCCAGCCAGATCGACCAGGTCGTGATGAATCTCTGCGTCAACGCGATGCAGGCGATCGGCGACAAGCGCGGCCGGCTCGAAATCTCGCTGGAGGACGCCGTCATCGGCGAGGGCCTGCTGCCGGATTTCACCGCCGGCGCATCCGATTCGACGATGACGCCGATGAAGATCGCCGCCAGTGCCAACGGCCGGGCGCAAAAGATGTGGATCGGCCACCTGGGCGAGGGGACCTACATTCGCGTCTCCATCAGCGACGACGGCTGCGGGATGGATCCGGCGACGCTGCGTCGCATCTTCGACCCGTTCTTCACGACGAAGCCGGTGGGGTCGGGCACCGGCCTCGGCCTGGCCGCCGTGCTCGGCATCGTCACCGGCCATGGCGGCGGCATCATCGTCGAGACGGAGACCGGCGTCGGCACGCGCTTCGAGATCTACCTGCCGTCGACCCCCGATGCGGCGGCGGCGCAGAAGGCCGCGGCGCGCGCGCCGCGGGCCGCGGGCCATGCCCGGGTCCTGGTCGTCGACGACGAGGGCGACCTCGCCATGTTGACCTGCGCGATGCTGAAGAACCTCGGTTACCAGGCTGCCAGCTGCACGGATCCGACCAAGGCCTGGGCCTTGTTCCGCGACGATCCGCAAGCCTTCGACCTGCTCATCACCGACCAGATGATGCCGCACATGAGCGGCGACGAGCTGGCGCAGAGCGTGCGCTCGGTACGGGCGGATCTGCCGATCATCCTGTGTACGGGATTCAATGCGCGCCTCAGCGAAGCGCGGCTGCGCGAGATCGGCGCCCGCGCCATCCTGCTGAAGCCGCTGCCGCGCGACGAGCTCGCGCACGCCGTCGCCACGGCGTTGCAGCCGGCCGCCTGACTCCAGTGCGTTGCAGGGGCGAGCGGCGCTCGCCCTCTTGTGTACAAATCCCGACGGTTGTGATGTGGCGAGAAGGGCGAGCGCCGCTCGCTCCTACGCGTCGGGAAGGCGAGTCCGCGTGGCGCGGACTCGCTTCCAGGCAGCCTACCGGTGCCAGAGCCACTCACGCCGCTCCAGAATCGGCTCCAGACCGATGTCGCGGCGCAGGTGGTTGTTCAGTCGCTGCAGCGGGGGCGATTGCGCCCGGCGCCAGCCGAACAGGACCGCCAGCAGCTGGGCCCAGCTCGGGCCCGGCCCGCCTTCCGGACGGTTCGAGCGCAGAGACCGGTTGTTGCGGTTGACGAAGACGCCCATCAGGGCGAGGTGCGACAGATTCATGACGAGATTCCTTTTGCTTCGTGGTTGCAGGGGGCCGTCCGTGCCGGGAAGCAGCGGGAGCGTTTGGGCAAACCTCTCCCGTTGCCGCCAATCGACGTGGATGCGGCTTCGTTGACGCAGGATCGACGGTGTGTGTCAGGCCGAAGCGGATGCCATCGTGCACGGACGACAGCAGTCGTCCTCGCGCGATGCGCCGAAGCCCGGTTCGATTGTCAGCGTGAGATCAGCGGGATGAAATCAAAACGAGGATCGGACGCCGTTCCGGCGCCCTCTGACATCGACCGTCAGGATGGGGTGCGACCCCAACAGGTGAGATGAAAGTTCATTTCCATTCGATGCCCCTCCCTCGTTGAGAAGGAAGGCGGCAATTTACGGATCGGCGCGCATGCGGTCAATCAGAATCAGGTCGGCGCACAACATTCCCACAACGTTGTGACCCAAATCACACAGCACTCGGTTGATTTGCCGGCGCCGGTTATTTCTTGCGAAACGCGTCGAGCGTGACGACTTCGCCGCTCTTCGCCTTGTCCTTGGGCGGCGCTTCCTTTGCGGCAGGCTTGGGCGCTTCGATCGGCTTGGCGATGACGGCCCGCTTGTCGCGCCGTTCGGCGATCGCGCTATCGCCGTCATAGCGGGCCTGGAATTCGAGCCGGAACTTCGCGAACGGATCGACGAAGCCGGTGACGGCGCCGAAGGGGACCGTCAGCGTCTCCTGCTTGTCGTTGAAGCTCAGGCTGACGGAGAATCCCTGCTCGTCGACCTCGAGATTCCAGAACTCGTACTGCAGCATGATCGAGATGGTGTCGGGGTAGCGCTCGCGCAGATAGTCGGGCATGTCGACGCCCGGATAGTCGGTCTTGAACGTGATGAGGAAGTGGTGCGCTCCCGGCAGCGATTTCTTTTCCACCACCGACGCAAGGACGCGGCGAACGACGCCGCGCAACGCGTCGTCGATCATGCGCTCGTAGTTCAGTCGGTCCTGACCCATTCCCTGCGCGTCATCCCACCAGCGATGCCGTCCGCCCTTTTGCTGGCCTTGTCGCTCGGCCGGGCGTTTGCGTGCAAGTTGGGGGGCTTCTGTTGCCCGGTGCCCCCCGGACCGCGCTTTCCTAAACTAGTTAGGCAGCGAGAGCCAAACGGTTATCGTTGGCACTTACAGGTTGGCCCGATAACGGCGGTACCATGCCGAGCAAAAACCATGCCTTTACCACGCGCGTCGATCCTGTTTCGCCCCCATGGGAACCCGCCTTCGCGCGACGCGCTTCGGCGGGGAAACTGGTGGAGGCGCCGGGTACTGCCCCCGGGTCCGCTGCGCTTATTCCACATGGCGTTTATCGCCATAGTCGGTTGCCCGACCCCCGTAATATAAGCGTCGCGCCCCGAATCAGAAAGGGGCAAGACGGCTGAGTGGCGCTGGCGCCGTCCACTCTAAGTTTGATTCCCCCGCGAAAGCGGGGGTCCAGGGGCCGCTCCCGTCACTCGCCCTGGGCCCCCGCTTTCGCGGGGGAATCACGAAGAGAGCCTCACAGAGAATTAGCCCTGCGGGCCCCGAACCGCTCGGCTGAAAGCTGATAGCCGACAGCGGATAGCCCTTTGCCCGCCGCCGCGAATCGAGGTTAATCTTTCCTTAGTCATGCCGCTCTCCGCCGAACAGCAAGCCGAGGTCGATGCGCTCGCCGACGCGACGCAACCCACGCGCCGCGCGACCGTGCCGGCGCTCGAGGAGATTCTCTACGCGGCGATTCCCGTGCTCGACCACGGCTTCGTGCGGGTCATCGACTATATGGGCGACGATGCCGCGATCGTGCAGGCGGCGCGCGTCTCCTACGGCAAGGGCACCAAAAAGATCAGCGAGGACCGCGGCCTCATCAACTACCTGCTGCGCCACCGGCACACG
Organism: Pseudomonadota bacterium; assembly: GCA_046724215.1. Taxonomy (GTDB): domain Bacteria; phylum Pseudomonadota; class Alphaproteobacteria; order Dongiales; family Dongiaceae; genus JBKOWC01. The sequence goes on from JBKOWC010000173.1 coordinate 6,478, forward strand.
ACGCCGTTCGAGATGTGCGAGATCAAGTTCCACGTCAAGCTGCCGATCTTCGTGGCGCGCCAGTGGATCCGCCACCGCACCGCCAACGTCAACGAGTACTCCGCGCGCTATTCGATCCTCGACCGCGAGTTCTACGTGCCGGACCGCCGCTATCTTGACCGGCACCTGATCGAAAAGCGGATCGAGAAGCAGTTGGAGGAGCGCGGCCAGCACGATCTGTTCGGTCCGCCCGAACCGGTCCCGCTCGCCGAGCTTGCCGCCCAGTCCAAGAGCAATCGGCAGGGCCGCGACGAAGTGCTGTCGGACGCCGAGGCCGAGGAAGTGCTTGAATGGATCAAGGCTGAATCGACGCGCGAATACACGATCTACAAGAAGCTGCTCAACGTCGACGAGCACGGGAAGGTCGTCGATCCTGGCCGGCCCGGCCTCGCCCGCGAGCTCGCCCGCATGGTGCTGCCGGCCAACATCTATACCCAATGGTACTGGAAGGTCGACCTGCACAATCTGCTGCATTTCCTCGGCCTGCGCGCCGATCCGCATGCGCAGTACGAGATCCGCGTCTATGCGGACGCCATGCTCGACATCGTCAAGCGCTGGCTGCCGATCACCCACGAGGCCTTCGTGCAGCACCGCCTGGATGCCGTCACGCTCTCCGCCGGCGCCTTCGCCGTCGTCAAGCGCCTGCTCGCCGGCGAGACGGTGACGGAGAAATCGAGCGGCCTCGGCAAGCGCGAATGGCGCGAACTGATGGTGGCGCTCGATCGCCAGGAATGAGGTCACGCGGCTGCCCTGGTACTGGGTCGCCGTAGCCGTCGTTCGGGCGATCCCGATCGCGCTCGGCAAGGGCGTCGCAGCGATCTTCGATCGCCGTCCTGCGGCCTGCGCCGCCGCGCTCGGCCGCGTCGACGAGGTGCTCGTCGACAAGCGGGTTCGGCGGCTCTATCTGAAGCGCGACGGCGCCGCGGTCGCCGAGTTCCGCGTGGCGCTCGGCTTCGCCCCGATCGGCCACAAAGCGGAAGAAGGCGACGGCCGCACGCCCGAGGGGCGCTACGTGCTGGACTGGCGCAACCCGAACAGCCGCTTCCACCGCTCCCTGCACGTCTCCTATCCGAACGAGGCCGATGCCGCGCAGGCCGCCGCGCGCGGCGTTTCGCCCGGCGGCGACATCTTCCTGCACGGCACGCCCTGGTGGCTGGCGGCCATCCATCGCGACTGGACTCTCGGCTGTATCGCCGTGCAGGATGCGGAGATCGACGCCATCTGGACCGCCGTCGAAGACGGCACGCCGATCGTCATCCGGCCATGAATGACATTTGAGCACGCGTCGGGGTCTCGGCGTTCCCGACGGGGGCAGGGGTTGGGGTCGCCATGTACGTTATCGTCGGGGTCATTCTCATCGTCGTGATTCTGGTGCGGTCCGGTGCCAGGCTGATGGGATTCCAGCTCCGGCCCTGGCTCCCGCAATCCGGCCGCGGACGTTATTTCGCCGATGTCGCCATCTCCGCAGCGATTTTTCTCAGTCTGGCGGTCGTCCTGGGAATTCCGGCGTCCTTCCGCGTGGCCCTCGCCCTCGCAATTCTCGCCGGATTGATCGCTTCGGGCCTGGAGGCGATGCGTAAGAATAAGACCCGGCAGAAATGACGCGCGACCCGGGCATTCCCTTCGGCGCATGATCATCGACGACCGTACTATGACCCTATTTACGGAATCAGGGCGAAAGTGTGGCGTCAACCTCCCGCGGTGCAGCGTGAAGGCCGAAAAAGGCCACATGGAAGTCATCCCGCTCGCACAACGATCGTCACCGAATCACGCCATGTTGTCATGCACGGGGCTCGGCGTTGTCGCCGACGCGCCTCATGCTTGAACTCGGATCACACCTGCGCGCAAGACGGGAAAGGATGTGAGCCATGAGCAAGACCGCATTGATCGACGCCCTCAATCACACGGCCGCCTATCTCCTGGTGTCCGGCGAGCAGTATCCGGACAAGGCCGCGGAGATGCGCCGGCTCGCCAGTTGCCTGCAGCTGATGGCCGTGGACGTGGAGGATATGCCGGAGGATGTGAAAGCGCCGGGCCGGGCGCCCGCGCTCCACTGATGTCGAGCCTGGACTTCTGGCCGGGAGCCGGAGCCGTCCCGGGCCCCGCATAGAGCGTCCGGACAGCCTCCGATTCCCGGCCGTCCCTGAAAGGCCGGAGCGACTTCCGCATTGACGCGGCACCGTCCGCATCGCTCTCCGAGATCGGTCGCCCCGCGCCATACTTCCCGATATTCTGTCGTCCCTTCGACCGAGGACCTTCGAGTGGTTGGTCGCATCGCGACGGCAGCGATCCTCACGGTCGTGCCGGTCCTGGCCGCGTTTGCCGGCGACGCGGAGGACTGCGCCGATGCCGGCGCGCTGCTGCAGACGGACCCCGGCCGGGCCGTCGCGGCCTGCCGGCGGCTCGCCGAGCAGGGCAATGCCGACGCCCAGTACAGGCTCGGCGCCATGTACAATTTCGGCCAGGGCGTCCTGCAGGACTCCGTGCGGGCGAGCCTCTGGTTCCGCAAGGCGGCCGATCAAGGCATCGCGGGGGCGCAGTACAACCTCGGCGTCATGTACGACAGGGGCCAGGGCGTCGAGCCGGACCATGCCGCGGCCCTCATGTGGTACCGCCGGGCGGCCGCGCAGGGCATGGCCGCCGCCGCGTACAATCTGGCGCTCTCCTATGCGGCCGGC
>JBKOWC010000107.1:0-4561 GCA_046724215.1 Pseudomonadota bacterium
GAGCTCGCCTACCCCGTCAGCGAGGTCACGATCGCCGGCAACCTCAAGGACATGTTCCTCAACCTGACGCCGGCCGACGACCTCGAGTTCCGCCACGGCACAGATGCACCGACCATCCGCGTCGACGGCATGACGGTGGCAGGGGTCTAAGCGCGCTTCCGCTCGTCGCGCAGCAGTTCGCTCCAGGTGCGCGCCGACAGGAGGCCGCGGCGATGGAAATAGATCGTCTGCGCCAGCCAACGGAGCGGCAGGGTGTCGAGGCCGGCGTCGATCAGCCAGTTGGGTGGCCCGAGGTCGAGCAGGCGGCGCAGGCCGCGCTTCCAGACGAACCGCGGATAGGCGGCGGCCGCGGCACGGCCGGGTTCCGCGGCGCCGTCCAGGAGGTGATCGGCGATGGCGTGGGCGGCGCGCCAGCCGGAATCGAGCGCCGTGTGGATGCCGCCGGCGGTGAGCGGCGAGACGATGCCGGCGGCATCGCCGACCAGCAGGACGCGGTCGCCCGCGTAGGGTTCCACGCGACCGCCGATGGGAATGAGACCGCCGCGCCGGCCGACGAGGCGCGCATGCTCGAAATCGAAGATCGTGCGCAGCCGAGCCACGAAGGCATGCAGGTCCGGGCGCGCCGGCTGCCGGCAGGCGAGCCCGACGTGGGCGATGCCATGCACGCCGATGAAGGCCCAGCCGATGTAGCCCGGCGCCAGCGTCGAATCGACGAAGCAATGCAGGCGGTCAGGATCGAGGTTGCGGATTCCGACGAATTCCGCCTCGGCGCCCACGAGGAAATCCCGGTTCCGACCGAGGCCGAAGGCGCGCGCGACGGCCGAGCGCGGGCCGTCGGCGCCGACCAGGAAACGGAGGCGACAGTCCGTGCCCAGGAGTTCGATGCCGTCCGGCCCGCGGACGCCGCCGCAATAGTGCCGCTCGTAGCAGAGCCGCGCGCCCGCGCGGCCGGCTTCACGCGCAAACCAGGCGATGAGCCGAGGCGTGTCCGTGGCCAGAAAGTAATAACCGGGCGAATCGAGGTCGATGCAGCGGAGCGACGGGCCGTAGAGGCGCACGCCGCGGATGCGACGGGTGAGGCGGGGCGGCACCTCCCAGCGCTCGGCGACCTCCTTGACCAGAAGGCCGGTGGTGCGGATGCCCAGGCCGGGCGCCGCCTGCCGCTCCAGCACGAGCACGCGCAGGCCACGCAGCGCCGCCGAGCGGGCGCAGACCAGTCCGGCGAAGCTGGCGCCGACAATGCCGAGATCGTAGCCGTCTGCCATGGCGGCCCCCGTGATGGCACGACTTCATGGCAGGCGCCGACCGCTGCCATGGCGCAATCATGGCATTCGCCGAGGCGGGTTGATAGGGCGAGCTCAGTTGGCGGGAGGCGGAGAGACCGTCAGGGGGAGCTGGCGGGAAGCCAATCCTATCTGCACCGGCAGGGTCGCGATGATGTCGCCGTCGCCCTGTACCGGGTCGCCTTGCGGCCCGGTGATCGAGATCGAACGCCCCCTGACGATGCGGACGTCGGGCAGGCGGGGCAACCGGCCGAGGGCCAGCGCCAGCGCATACCGGAGGGCGTTCCAGCGGCCGTTGCGCTCGAACAGGCAGACATGCAGCTCCGGCAGGTCGATGCGCGCATCGGGCGCGCAGACGAAGCGGCCGGCGTAGTAGTGCCCCTTGGCGACGATAACGGACGCCGCCTCGAAGGTCCGGCCGTCGACCGTCACGCGGTAGCCGGGGAAACCGAAGCGGAACAGCTGCCGCAGCGACTCGAGCACATAGGCACCCTTGCCGAGCCGGCGCTTCAGCCGCAGGCTGACGTTCGCGACGACATGCGCATCGAAGCCGACACCCGCCATCGCCGTGAAGCAGCGGCCGTTGGCGTTGCCGACATAGGCCGGGGTCGGCACGCCGTCGGTGATCGCATGCGCCACCGCGGCCGGCGACAATGCCAGGCCGATCTCCGCAGCGAGGACGTTCGCCGTGCCGAGCGGCACGAGCGCCATCGGCGGAAGCGTGCCGTTCGCCTTGGCCAGGAGGCCGTTCACCGCCTCGTTGATGGTGCCGTCGCCGCCGGCGACGACGAGAATATCGGTGGCGCCGTTGCTGCCGAGCGCGCGGGCGATCGCCTCGGCGTCGCCCTTGGCCGCCGTGGGATGCAGCGCTATCTCGCAGCCGGCGCGCCGCAGCAGGTCCAGAGTCGCCGTCAGCCGCGCACGACGGCGAGCACCGGCCGTGGGATTGAAGACCACGGTCAGTCGGCGGCCGGATGCTGACGGTGATCGTTTCGTGTCAGCCGGCAGCGGAAGGGATTCGCTGATCAACATGGCCTGAATGAAGGGGAGAAGACGGGAGCACGACTATGTCATGAATATTGGATTTCAGAACAGTTAAATTCTCATGAATTTTCAGAGTCTCGACTAGATTTCAGCGTTATACGATTGATTCGGCCCAATATATTGCAGTAGTCCAATGCGGCATGTGGATAAGTCAATAGGGGAGCCGCTTCGTCGTTCGCATGACCGAGTCGATCGCCGCGCAGCGCTATCGGTCGATCTGGATCTCCGATATCCACCTCGGCACCCGCGGGTGCAAGGCCGAATTTCTCCTCGATTTCTTGAAGTTCAATGAGTCGGACTACCTCTACCTGGTCGGCGACATCGTCGACTGCTGGCGGCTGAAGCGCAGCTGGTACTGGGTACAAAGCCACAACGATCTCGTGCAGAAGGTCCTGCGCAAGGCGCGCAAGGGCACGCACGTCATCTATGTGCCGGGGAACCATGACGAGCTGCTGCGCGACTATACGGACATGCAGTTCGGCGGCGTCACGGTGCTGTCCGAGGCCATCCACGAAACCGCCGACGGACGACGCCTGCTCATCCTGCACGGCGATGCGTTCGACGGCATCGTGCGCTATGCCAAGTGGTTGGCGTTCCTTGGCGACCACGCCTACAACGTCCTCCTCATCGTCAACCACTGGTACAACCTGACCCGGCGCTGGCTCGGCTACCCCTACTGGTCGCTGTCGGCGCATCTCAAGCAGAAGGTCAAGAACGCCGTCGAGTACATCAGCAATTTCGAGCACGCGATCGCCGAGGAGGCGAAGAAGCGCGGGGTCGACGGCGTGATCTGCGGCCATATCCACAAGGCCGAGATGCGCACGATCGACGGCGTGCTGTACTGCAACGACGGCGACTGGGTCGAGAGTTGCACGGCCCTGGTCGAGCATCGCGACGGGCGGCTGGAGATCATCGACTGGCCGGCCGTGCGGAAACTCTCCATGCTGCAGCCGCACCAGAAGCTGGCCGCCGCCGAGTGATGCGCATCCTCATCGTGACCGATGCCTGGGCGCCGCAGATCAACGGCGTCGTACGGACCCTCATGCGCACCCGGCAGGAGGTCGAGGGCCTCGGCCATCCGGTGCGTGTCATCTCGCCGGACCTGTTCACCAACCTGCCCTGCCCAACCTACCCGGAAATCCGTCTGGCCGTGCTGCCCGGGCGCCGGCTCACGCGCATGATCGATGACTTCCAGCCCTGCGCCATCCATATCTCGACGGAGGGTCCCTTGGGGCAAGCCGCCCGTCGCTACTGCATCAAGCGCCGCCTGCCGTTCACCACCGCCTACCACACGCGCTTCCCGGAGTATGTCCGCGCCCGCATGGCCGTGCCCGTCGACACGACCTATCGGCTGCTGCGCCGCTTCCACGCTCGTTCCTCCGGGGTCATGGTGGCGACGCGATCGATCGAGCGCGAGCTCACCGCGCGCGGCTTCCACAACATCCGGCACTGGTCGCGGGGAGTCGACACCGAGCTGTTCCGGCCGCGCGACAAGGGCTACATCGATGCGCCGCGGCCGATCCATCTTTACGTCGGGCGGGTCGCCGTCGAGAAGAACATCAAGGACTTCCTCGATCTAGACCTGCCCGGCAGCAAGCTGGTCGTCGGCGACGGACCGCTGCTCCCGGCCTTGCGCCGCAAATATCCGGAAGTGCGCTTCGTCGGCGCCAAGCAGGGCGAAGAACTGGCCGCCCACTATGCCGCCGCCGACGTGTTCGTGTTCCCCAGCCGGACCGATACATTCGGCCTGGTGCTGCTGGAGGCGCTGGCCAGCGGACTGCCGGTCGCCGCCTATCCCGTCCCCGGGCCGCTCGACATCGTCGACGGAACCGGCGTCGGCGCCCTCGACGACGATCTGGCCGCCGCGGCGCAGCGCGCGATCTCCATTGCCCCGGCCGACTGCCGGGCCCTCGCCCTCAAATACACGTGGCGCGCGTCGGCCGAGCAGTTCGTCGAGAACCTGCGCCCATTTTGCTGAGGAATTAGCGTTGGTTGCGGGGATGGGGTACGGTCGAGACCCCGTCGCGACCCCCGCATGCGCCCGCCATGGCTCCCGCTTCGCCGCAACCGGCCGACAATCCTCTGCAGCAGGCGCTTCGCCTGCACCAGGCCGGGCAGCTCGACGAGGCAGCGGCGATTTACCGGCGCATTCTCGCCGCCAATCCGCGTCACCCCGACGCCCTGCATCTGCTGGGGCTTGTGGCGCTGCAGCGCGGCGACCGGGCGGCGGCGCT
>JBKOWC010000336.1:0-4439 GCA_046724215.1 Pseudomonadota bacterium
GCTGAAGTGATCCCGCTGCGCGGCGCGCCGGCGCCGCAACAGCCGGTCAAAGACCTCTACGAGGTCGGCGAGATCCCGCCGCTCGGCCATGTGCCGGCGCGGATGTATGCCTGGGTCATCCGCCGCGAGCGGCACGGCGCGCCCGAGGAGGCGATGCAGGTCGAGGTGGTGCCGACGCCGGAGATCGGCCCCGACGAGGTGCTCGTCATGGTGATGGCCGCGGGGGTCAACTACAACGGCGTCTGGGCCGGACTGGGACGGCCGATCTCGCCCTTCGACGTGCACAAAGCCCCCTATCACATCGCCGGCTCCGATGCGGCCGGGATCGTCTGGGCCGTCGGCGACAAGGTGAAGCGCTGGAAGGTCGGCGACGAGGTCGTCGTCCACTGCAACCAGACCGACGGTGACGACGAGGAGTGCAACGGCGGCGATCCCATGTTCAGCCCCTCGCAGCGCATCTGGGGCTACGAGACGCCGGACGGATCCTTCGCACAGTTCACGGCCGTGCAGCAGCAGCAGGTGATGGCGCGCCCGCGCCACCTCACCTGGGAAGAGAGCGGCTGCTACGTGCTGACGCTCGCCACCGCCTACCGGATGCTGTTCGGCCACCGCCCGCACATCCTGCGCCCGGGACAGAACGTGCTGGTATGGGGCGCTTCGGGCGGCCTCGGCTCGATGGCGATCCAGCTGATCTCGACCGCCGGCGCCAACGCCATCGGCGTCATCTCCGACGAGAGCAAGCGCGATTTCGTCATGCAGCTGGGCGCCCGCGGCGTCATCAACCGCAGCCAGTTCGACTGCTGGGGGCAGCTGCCTGATGTCGACGACGTCGCCGGCTATGCCGACTACATGAAGAGGTGCCGCGCCTTCGGCAAGGCGATCTGGGACGTCACCGGCAAGGGCAACGACGTCGACTTCGTGTTCGAGCATCCAGGCGAGCAGACCTTCCCGGTCAGCTGCTTCGTCGTGAAGCGCGGCGGCATGGTCGTGTTCTGCGCCGGCACCACCGGCTACAACATCACCTTCGATGCCCGCTTCGTGTGGATGCGGCAGAAGCGCATCCAGGGCAGCCACTTCGCCAACCTCCTGCAGGCGAGCCAGGCCAACCAGCTCGTCGTCGAGCGCCGCATCGATCCGTGCATGTCCGAGGTGTTCCCCTGGATCGACATCCCGCGGGCGCACACGAAGATGTGGAAGAACCAGCACAAGCCCGGCAACATGGCGGTGCTCGTGCAGGCCAAGCGCCCTGGCATGCGCACCCTCGAGGACGCGGCCGAGGCTTAGGGAAGCAAGCTGAACCACAGAGACGCAGAGGCACAGAGACTCTTTTCTCATTGTCATCGCGGGCTTGACCCGGCGATTCATCGTCGAACACGCTGGATGCCCGGTCAGGCCCGGGCATGACGAGAGTGGGAATCTGCGCTTCCTCCGTGTCTCTGTGCCTCTGTGGTGAACTTACTGATGGTTCAGACCGCACATCGACGACCGACCGCATCGACTTCAGCGGAAAAATTTCCGAACCTGCTGGCGGTTTGCGAGCAGGCGCTGGCGGCGGCGGAGGCCTATGAGGCGCAGGCGCGTAGCGGCGTGCTGCGGCTGGTGGCGCCGCGCGGCAATCTCGATCCCGCGACGCTCGACAGCGAGCAGCGGGCCGCCCACGGCCTCGCCTGGCTTGCCACCTATGTGACGGCGCTGCGCGAAACGCTGCTGTGGGTGCAACGGCTGTCCGCTGCCGGCCGGCTCGGCGAGATCGAAGCGCTGATCTGCCAGGCCGCGTTCGGCGAATACCTGGCGCAGATCAAGGGCGGCATCGCCATGAGCCAGGGCGAGATCGTGCGGCCCGCCGACCTCGGCGTCGACAGCGCCGGCGAAAGCCTTGCGCACAATCTCGCGGTCCAGAGCCTCACGCTGCGCGGCTGCACGAGCGCGGTGCTGATGCGTATCGCCGCGCTGGTCGCCGACGGCACCTTCGGCGACAGCGGCGTCGACGACGAGGCGCTGCTGATGATCCGCGACCAGTTCCGGCGCTTCGCGGAAGCGCATCGCGACGCCGCGCACGAGTGGCACAAGGCCGACGCCTTCATCCCGATGCCGGTGATCGAGGAGCTGGCCGGACTCGGCGTCTTTGGCCTGACGGTCCCCGAGGAGTTCGGGGGCGCCGGCCTCGGCAAGCTGGCGATGTGCATCGTCACGGAGGAACTCAGCCGCGGGTATCTGGGTCTCGGCTCGCTCGGCACGCGCTCGGAGATCGCGGCAGAATTGATCCGCCTTGGCGGCACCGAGGCGCAGAAGCGGCACTGGCTGCCGAAGCTGGCCTCGGGCGAGATCCTGCCGACGGCGGTGTTCACGGAGCCCAACACCGGTTCCGACCTCGGCAGCCTGCGCACGCGCGCCCTGCGCGACGGCGACGTCTACCGCGTCACCGGCAACAAGACCTGGATCACCCATGCGGCGCGCGCAGACATGATGACGCTGCTGGCGCGCACCGACGCGGAAGAGCCCGGCTACAAGGGCCTTTCCATGTTCCTCGCCGAGAAGCCGCGCGGCACCGACTCCGACCCCTTTCCCGTCGCCGGCCTCGAGGGGAGCGAGATCCGCGTGCTCGGCTATCGCGGCATGAAGGAGTACGAGCTCGCCTTCGACGGCTTCGAAGTGAAGGCCGAGAACCTGCTCGGCGGCGTCGAGGGCCAGGGCTTCAAGCAGCTCATGGCGACGTTCGAATCGGCGCGCGTGCAGACGGCGGCGCGCGCCGTCGGCGTGGCGCAGAACGCCCTCGAGCTGGGGCTCGCCTATGCCAAGGGGCGCGTGCAGTTCGGCCGGCCGATCGCCGAGTTCCCGCGCGTCGCCGGCAAGCTCGCCTGGATGGCCGTCGAGACCATGGTGGCCCGCCAGCTCACCTGGTTCGCGGCGCGGCAGAAGGACAGCGACAAGCGCTGCGACATCGAGGCCGGCATGGCCAAGCTGCTCGCCGCCCGCGTCGCCTGGGCCAGCGCCGACAACGCGCTCCAGGTCCACGGCGGCAACGGCTATGCCGAGGAATACGCGATCTCCCGCGTCCTCTGCGACGCCCGCATCCTCAACATCTTCGAAGGCGCCGCCGAGATCCAGGCCCAGGTGATCGCCCGCGGACTGCTCAGCGGACGGAACTAAAGCAGGTTTCCTGTAATCGGAACCATGCCTCTGCTTGATTGTCATTCCGGCGGAAAGCCGGAATCCATAGACGCAAGCCTGTGAATATGGATGCCGGCTTTCGCCGGCATGACATCCCGGACTGATGTCCCCCCAGCAGGGAGGACGCTCTAGGCCGACGTCTTATCCGGATATTCGCAGAGCTTCGACAGCACGCACTCCGGGCAGCGGGGCTTGCGGGCGATGCAGGTTTCGCGGCCGTGCAGGATGAGTGCGCTGCCGAAGGTGGTGAGCTTGTCCTTCGGCACCTGCGCAACGAGCGCGGCCTCGACCTTGTCGGGATCGTCTTCGTGGACGAGGCCGAGGCGGTTGGAGACGCGCAGCACGTGGGTGTCGACGGCGATCGCCTGCTGGCCGAAGGCGTTGCCGAGGACGACGTTGGCGGTCTTGCGGCCGACGCCGGGAAGCGTCGTCAGCTCGTCCAGGGTCGCCGGCACTTTGCCCCCGAAATCCTGCACGAGCTTGCAGGCGGCGGCGATCACCGCCTTGGCCTTGTTGCGGTAGAAGCCGGTCGACTTGATCTCCTGCTCGAAGGTCGCGAGGTCGGCGTCGGCGTAGTCGGCGGCGCGCTTGTACTTCGCGAACAGCGATTTCGTCACCATGTTGACGCGCACGTCCGTGCATTGCGCCGACAGGATCACGGCGACGAGCAGCTCCAGCGGATTGGAGAAGTCCAGGGCGGTGCGCGCGTTCGGATAGCGCTTCAGCAGCGCAGCGGCGATTTTCTTGGCGTCGGCCATGGGCGAGCGGGCTCCTCGGAATACACCGAGGGGTGCATGCCCGGCATCGCCCGGTCAACCCTCCAATTGCGCCTAGTTTTCTGTGATTCTCCCGCGAAAGCGGGAGTCCAGGGCCGAAGCACCGTCACTTGCTCTGGACCCCCGCTTTCGCGGGGGATTCAATGAAGAACCGGACTCCGAAGGAGCCGCCGCTGGCCGCTACGGTCCGCCCGCCTGCACGGCCGGGAGGAACTGCTCGGTCGAGCTGGCGTGGGCGTCGATGTCGTCGGGATCGGTACGCAGCGGATAGGTGTCGTTCACGAGCCAGATCGGCAGCAGGTCGACATAGTGCGGGCTGGTGATGTCGCCGCTCTCGCCGCCGGGCAGCGCCGACTGCGCCGTCATCTTGCCGTCGACGACCTTGCTGGTGAAGCGGTTGGCGGGGCCGGAATCGAACATGAAGTCGTCGGGCGTGGCGGCGCGCGCATCGGGCTGCGCCGCCACATCGACGGTCTCGAAGCCGCCGTCGGT
>JBKOWC010000271.1:0-17235 GCA_046724215.1 Pseudomonadota bacterium
GGCTGGAAGGCGGCCGCCCTCGCCCGGCTCGGCCGGCCGGCGGAAGCGAGCGCCGCCCTGGCGCAGCTCTACGAGATCGTGACGGCGGCCTGGGGCGGCCGGCGCCTGCCGACGCACGCAGAGATCCTCGACTGGTTCGCCTCCGCCTTCCCGGTCCGGCACAAGGACGACATGGTCCTGCTGGGCAAGGCCCTGCACGACCTCGAATCCGACGAGCCGCGCAAGCCGGCCGCCTTGGGTTCGGCCGCCCCCGCGGCGCGATAGGATAAATCTCCTACAGTGGGAATCGAGACGCCGCGCTAATCCGCTCCCGGGACCGGCCGCAGGTTGGGCACGCCGCGGACCGAGGGAGCGTCGCGTCCGTCGACGGCGACGCGGGCGCCCGGCGACGCGAAACGATAGCGCTTCCCGGTGATCGGCCCCTGCACGGTCAAGCCGGTCGGGCCGGCATATTGGAACACCACCTCGGGGGCTGGTGCCGTCCGTCGCTGAACGGCGCCGGCCGCCGCATCCGTGCCGCCCGGCATGGCGAGAGCCGTCGCCCGCGCCTGCAGTCTTCTGTTTCCGCAGCAGCCCATGACCGATACTCCCGGCTTGCCGTCACCGGCGGGAGGGGACGGCGGCGCCCGGCCGCCCTCCCCATCAGCTGGTGATCGATACGCCCGTTACGCCTTCTGGATGCCGAGCAGATACTCGGTCGGCCCGTAGCCGGCAACCGCGCTGTTACAGCCGTTCGTGATGCGCGTGCTGCAGCTCAGCTGCACCGCGAAGGTGCAGAACGGCTGGTCCGTTTCGAGCCAATGCCCCGAAGCGGGCTTGATGTCGGCGGTCACGTAGCCCGACCCGTCATGCACCGGGTCGTTGAACGTGCCCTCGAACAGGGTGCAGACCGTATCGCTGCCGTGGACGTACTGGCCGCTGATCGCGCCCGGCCCGAAGCCGTTCACCGCGAAGGCGCCGATGTTGCCCTTGCGGACGCCCATGCCGTAGGCGTTCAGGAACGCCTCCAGCTGGTTGGCCCGGAACTTCACGGTCAGCGGTGCGTCCGGCTGATCGGCGGGCACCGTGAACAAGGCACAGTCGCCGCCGGTCTGCGCCAGCATGTTGACCGAGGCGATGTCGAACACCGGCGGGTTGTTGTCGATGTAGAGCTTGATGGTGTCCTCGGCGCCGACGATCTTGTTCCCCGCCGCGTTGTATCCCTCGATCCGGAAGCGGGCGGAGCCGCTGGCCGGCGCATAGAGCCAGCTCGAGATGACCGCCTTGCGGTCGCGATGGGTGAGGACCCAGGCGGGATCGTTCTCGATGTTGTGGTAGGCGGGGACGGCCACGGCCGGCCCGCCATCCACGTGCAGCGACGGAATCGCGGGATCCGGTCCCACCAGGTCTCCCGTGTAGCCGGGGATGCCGAGGTTGGCGATCTTCAGGTGCGTGTACTTCTCCTGGAAGAAGCTCCAGTCGGCGTCGCCCGGCTTCTTGAAGCGGATGGTGTAGTAGACGGCATCGGGATGGTCGAGGAAGCAGGCGAAGAGGTCCATCGCCCCGGCCCACGCCGCGCAGCGCGCCGGCGGCGTGTTGGGCAGGCTGCTCTTGGCGGTGATGCGGCCGTCGCCGTCGAGGATGTTGTTGGGATCGACGATGAAGATGTCGCCGATCGCCTGGATGGCGCGCCCGCCCTGGCACGCCGTCGGCGGCCGCACGCAGCTGCGCGGCACGCAGATGTTGATGCGCTTGAGGGTGGGGACGTTCCAGAAGGGGGCGCTCTCGTAGCAGTAGCCGAGCGGCTTGGTCGCATCGAGCAGCCGCACGATGACGTCGGGCAGGATCTGGACCAGCGGATTCTCGCCGCTGGCGACGTCGACGCTGAACTCCTCGAGGAAATCGGCGAGCGAGCGGCTGAAGCGGAAGATGTAGTTGCCGTTCCGGTCGGTCGCGCAGACGCCCAGGTCCTCGCGGTTGCCGGTTCCCGTGTAGCCGCCGCCGGCGAGTTCGGCCGCCGTGCGGTCGTACTGCTGGAAGCCGAGCGCCACGCCCGGCAGCGGGCCGGTCGTGCACAGCTGGAAGATGTGGTCGATGATGCCGGCCACGGCCAGGCGGTCGTAGTCGACCGTGGCGACGGCCGAGCTCTGCTGCAGGGCCACGGTGCGCGACGACGTGAAGGTCGGCGCCGGAGCCTCGGCGGCGGCCTTCGCCTTGGCGCCGGTCGGCTGCTCCGGCGGCGCCATGCGGAACACCTGCGCCTGCTTGGCCGGCAGCGCCGCCTGCTCGCGGAGCGGGATCACCAGGGGCGTGAACGGCGGCGGATCGGGAAGCGGGCCGGGGGGCAGCGGCGGGACCGGCTTGCGCAGCGGATAGAGCTTCTCGATCGGCGCCTTCAGGTAGGGATTCTTCAGCGCGGCGGCGAGCGCCGCCGAGGTTTCGATCACCAGCCAGTCGCGCCAGCACGGATTGAAGATGCAGAAATCGTCGTAGTAGCTCACGTGACCGTAGAGGAAGAAGTCGGTGAGCGTCTGCGGCGCGGAGCAGGTCAGGATCAGGTCGTTGAAGTCCTGATCGGCGCCCGCGTCGTTGGATTGGATATCGAACTGGACCTTCCCGGCTGCGACGGTCGGAAACGTGATCTGGTCGGCGGAATCGACCCAGTGGCCGGCCGTCGGTGCGTTCTGAATGGAAATGCTCCAGTGGTCGCCGGTGACGAACACCGGCGGCGTGCCGACGTCGCCGGCATAGGTCCCGTTGCCGCTGGCGGCGTTGGAGATGATGAATCGCTGGGCGAACGCGGCTGACTTCGACTTGACCGCGACCGTCCAGGCGCCCTGCATCGTGATGGCCATAACGTCTCTCCTTTACGTGATCGTTCGCCGACCCCTGTCTGCCATTTCATCGCGCAACCGCGCCGGACGTGCAGTGATGCAAATCACTTACTGCGCGTGTGTCGCCTCGGAAGGCACCGGCGTTGCTCCGTCAACGGCTCTGACCCCAATAGTTCGGCGTGCCGATGGAACCGGTGACCTGACGTTCTCTAGGCACAATTGCATCGCGCCGAGGTCGGTCGCGCTCAGAGAATATTCCCCCGCCCACGAGGGGCGGGGGAATTTCTATGGGCGGTTCGAGGGATGTGTGGATGCCTACTTCACGTTGGCGCCGACCACCGAGTCCCACTGCTTGGTGATGACTTCCTTGGCCTTGCCCTGTTGCTCGAGGCTGGGAAACAGCGCCTTCTCGTAGTTCTCCGCCGGCGGCAGCTTCGCCAGCAGCTCGTCCGGCACCTTCTTGTTCTGGACGAGGTCGTTGAAGCGGATCGGATGGCAATAGCCCTTGAGCCAGGCGATCTGCACCTCGTCGGAATAGAGATACTCCATCCACAGCTTGGCCGCGTTGGGATGCGGCGCATAGGCGCTGATGGCCTGGACGTAGACGCCGGCGACCACGCCCGTCTTGGGCACGACGATGTCGACGGCGGGGTTGCCCTTGAGGGTGTCGCGGTCGGCGAGCGCCAGGTAGTCCCAGCGGATCACGATCGGCGTCGTTCCCTGGGCCAGCGGCGCCGCCTGGCCGCCCACCGGCACGAAGTTGCCGCTCTTGTTGAGTTCGGCGAAGAACTTGAGCCCGGCGTCGGCGGCCTGGTCGATGTTGCCCTTGGTGGACGCGAGCCCGGCGGCGAAGACGCCCTGGATCGACTCGTTCGAGGTGCGGGGATCGCCGCTGAGCGCCACGGTGTTCTTGTAGTCGGCCGCCGCCAGGTCGCTCCAGTCGGCGGGCGCCTTCTTCACGAGGTCGGCATTGATCTCGAAGGCGAGCACGCCGTAGTAGTCGCCGTACCAGTAGCCTTCGGGATCCTTCTGGTCGTTGGGGATCGTGTCCCAGGTCGAGACCTTGTAGGGCTGCAGCAGGCCCTCGGCCTTCGACGAGGGGCCGAACGACAGCCCGACGTCGATCACGTCCGGGGCCTGCGGGCCTTTGTTGCCCTTGTTGGCCTTGATCGCCTCGATCTCGTCGCCCGATCCGGCATCGGGATTGAGCTCGTTGATCGGCAGGCCGTATTTGGCCTTGAAGCCGTCGATCACGGCGCCGTAGCCGCACCAGTCGTGCGGCACGGCGATGATCGTCAGCTGCCCCTCGGCCTTGGCCGCCGCCACCAGATCGTCCATCGACCCGGCCGCGGCGGGGCCGGCGGACGCCAACACCGCCAGGGCCGAAACCGGTACCATGCGTACCCACGCAGATTTCATGTCATCGCTCCTCTGTCTCGAAATTGCTCGGCAGGGATCCTGCCGGCTGGGCGTGCTGGTCGTGGGTGGAGGCGACCCGACACGGCGGCTTCGATACCGCCGATCGGCGTCAGTCCGATGACGCCGCCATGACACTCCTGCGCTGGTCGCCGCGGCGCCCGACGGCGGCCGCGGAAATCAGCCCGGCCGCCGCTCGAGCAGAACGGTGCCCAGTGGCGGCAGCGCCAGATCGATCGAGAACGGCCGGCCGTGCCAGGGGATCGGGTTCGCCATCACACCGCCGCCGTTGCCGACATTGCTGCCGCCGTAGAAGGCCGAGTCCGTGTTGACCCGCTCGACATAGAAGCCGGGGAGCGGCACGCCGATCCGATACGCTTCTCGCGGCACCGGGGTGAAGTTGCAGGCGGCGACGGCAAGCGACTCGGCATTTCGCCCGCGGCGCAGGAAGAGAAGGACGCTTTGCTCGGCATCGCTGGCCTCGATCCATTCGAACCCCGGCGCCTCGCAATCCAGCTCGTGCAGCGCCGGGATCTCGCGATAGGCGCGGTTGAGATCGCGCATCAGCGCCTGCACCCCGTGATGATAGGGGTCGGAGAGCAGGTGCCAATCGAGGCTGCCGTCATGGTTCCATTCGCGCTCCTGCGCGAACTCGCCGCCCATGAACAGGAGCTTCTTGCCGGGATGGGCGAACATGAAGCCGAAATAGGCGCGCAGGTTGGCGAAGCGCTGCCAGCGGTCGCCGGGCATCCGCCCGATCAGCGACCCCTTCCCGTGGACCACCTCGTCATGGCTGAGCGGCAGGACGAAGTTCTCGCTGAAGGCGTAGAGCAGGCCGAACGTGAGATCGTTGTGGTGCCAGCGCCGATGCACCGGTTCCTTGCTGATGTAACGCAGGGTGTCGTGCATCCAGCCCATGTTCCATTTGTAGCCGAAGCCGAGGCCGCCGACGAAGGTCGGCCGCGACACGCCGGGCCACGCCGTCGACTCCTCGGCGACGGTGATCGCGCCCGCATGGTTGCCGTAGACCAGCTCGTTCAGCCGCCGCAGGAAGGCGGTGGCCTCGAGGTTCTCGTTGCCGCCGTACTGGTTGGGAATCCACTGACCGGGCTGGCGGCTGTAGTCCAGGTAGAGCATCGAGGCCACCGCATCGACCCGCAGCCCGTCGATATGATAGCGATCCAACCAGAACACCGCA
Source organism: Pseudomonadota bacterium (assembly GCA_046724215.1). GTDB lineage: Bacteria > Pseudomonadota > Alphaproteobacteria > Dongiales > Dongiaceae > JBKOWC01. Next base: position 5,428 of record JBKOWC010000271.1, read on the forward strand.
TTCGCCAGGAGAAAATTGGCCACTTCGCGGCGGCCGTAGTTGTAGATCAGCGTTCCCCAGTCCTGGTGCTTTCCCAGCCGCGGGTCGGCATGCTCATAGAGATGCGTGCCGTCGAAATAGACGAGCCCGTGGGGATCGCTGGGGAAGTGTCCCGGCACCCAGTCGAGCAGGATGCCGATCCCCGCGGCATGGCAACGGTCGACGAAGCGGCAGAAATCCTCCGGGGTTCCCATGCGGCTCGTCGGGGCATAGAGCGCGATCGGCTGATAGCCCCAGGAGCCGTCGAACGGATGCTCGCTGACGGGCAGCAGCTCGATGTGCGTGAAGCCCATGTCCTTGACGTAGGGCACGAGGCGGTCGGCAAGTTCGCCATAGTTCAGATAGCGGTTTCCTTCTTCCGGAACGCGGGCCCAGGAGCCGAGGTGGCACTCGTAGATGGAGATCGGCGCCGACCGCGACTGGACGAATTCGCGCCCGCTCAGCCACTGGCTGTCGGCCCAGGAGAATCGCTTGCGGCCGTGGACGATCGAGGCGGTGCGCGGCGGGTGCTCGGACCGAAAGGCCAGGGGATCGGCCTTGAGCGGGAGCAGATGGCCATCCGCGGTCTTGATCTCGAATTTGTAGAGGGCGCCGGCTTCGAGGCCGGGCAGGAAGATTTCCCAGATACCGGTCTCGAAACGGCGGCGCATCGGATGGCGGCGGCCGTCCCAGTCATTGAAGTCGCCGATGACGCTGACCCGCCGGGCATTCGGTGCCCACACCGCAAAGCTGACGCCGGAAACGCCGAGCATCTCCGCCGGCTGCGCCCCGAGTCTTTCATAGAGCCGCTGGTGACTGCCTTCGGCAAGGAGATGCATGTCGAGATCGCCGAGAATCGCCGGAAACCGATAGGGATCGTCGATGTCGAGTCGCCGGTCCGGCAGATCCAGGCGCAGACGGTAGTCGATTCGCGAATCCGTACCGACGACGCCGGCGAAGAACCCGGCCGGGTGCTGGCGCTCGAGTTCGGCGATCTCCGCTCCGGCCGCATCGATCACGCGCACGCGTGATGCGCTCGGCTGGAAGCTGCGGATCACCAGGCCTGCGGACGCGACGAAATGCGGCCCGAGCAGGCTGAAGGGATCGTCATGGTCGCCGTTGACCAGGGCGTCAATCTGTTGCTGCAGCCGACGATCGTTGACGCCGGCGCTGCGGCTCTTGCGGGGGGGCTTCGCTGGCGCCTTCGCCGTTGGCGCCTTTTCTCGACTGGCCATGGCGGCTCTCTCGTGCGGGTTTCAGGGAATCGAGCACCGTGGCGAGGCCGGCCACGGGAATGCGCAACCAGCTCGGCCGGTTCGCCGCCTCGTAGCCGATCTCGTAGAGTGCCTTGTCGAGGATGAAGAGGTTGAGCAGACGGTCGGCTTCGGCGCGGTCCGCCGGCCAGCTCGGGCAGTCGCCCATTGTTTCGATGTAGGCGCGCAGGAAGGCTTCCTGCACGCCCTGGCGCCACGCCAGCGCATAGGGCAGCACCTTCGCGAACGGATCGGCCTCGTGCTCGGCCAGCCGGAACAAGGCAGCCCAGGCCGCATATTCGATCGACCGCAGCATGCCCGCGACGTCCTTGAGCGGCGTCGTCTTGGCGCGTCGCTCGGCCAGGGAGCGGGCAGGCTCGCCCTCGAAATCGATGATGAAGAAATCGTTCGCCACGACGAGCACCTGGCCGAGGTGGTAGTCGCCGTGGATGCGGGTCTTATGAGCGTGGACCTTCTTGCTCGACAGCTTTCGGATCGCCGAGAGGCACTCGTTCCGGCGGGCCAAGACGGCGTCGACCGACTCGCGCAGCGGCCCTTCGGTGGCGGTCCGGGCACGGTCGAGCGCGCCGAACGCCTTGTCGGCCTGCCGCAGGACGTCCTCGCCCCAAGCCTTGACATCGGCGGCCGAGATCGGCTCCGGCGTGAAGGCCGGATCGGGGGTATCGAGGGCAAAGGCGCGGTGCAGCTCGGCGGTCCGGCAGCCGAGCGTGCGGATCTGCTCGAGATAGATGGCATGGCGGTCCGCCGGTGCCACCGGCTCCGCCGCCTCGACCAGCCGCATTTCATCGAAGACGCGATCCAGATAGCTGAGCGTGAATGACCAGCCGTCGCCCTGGTTGCGCACGAAGCCCGTCAGCACCGCCAGCGCGTGCTTCGTGCCGTCCTTGCCGACCCACTCCGTCGAACCGAGCAGTGGCGGCGTGTTCGCATAGTGCGCTGTCTGCGTGAGGAAGCGCGCGATCTCGAGCTCGGGATGCTCGCCCGCAACGAGGCGCCGGTAGACCTTGAGCATGGCCTGATCGCCGATGATGACCGAGCTATTGCTCTGCTCGCCGGTAAGCCTGCGGATTTCCTGTGCGCTCGAGCCGGCCTCCGGCATCGCCTCCGTCGAGACGAAGCGCGTCGTTCCATCCGGGCTCGACAGTTCGAGATTCCGCCGCATCGCCTCGACCATCGCCAGCGTGAACTGGTCGGATGCCAAAGCGTCATAGACGGCGCCGAGACGAGCGGCACGGCGGACCTTCGCCAGCATGAAGGGCGTGAGCGGCCAGCTTGTCGTACCGGCCTCCTCCTCCCAGGAGAGCCCGAGCGGGATGAAATAACGCTGGCTCTCGCCGCCGGAACCGAAATCCAGTTCCGCCTGGAGCAGCAAGTAGGCGTTCCGGTCATGCTCCACTTCGCCGAAGACGGCGAGCTTGGCGCGCGCGATGCGGTCATCCTTGGCGGCAAACCAGCGCTGCTTGCCGATGAAGGCCGGCAACACGTTCGTGCTCAGCTCCTGTCCTTCGCGGCCGCTCGTCAGGCTGCGCAAGCTGTCGCGCATGACCAGAGTGACGAACTCCGGCAGCGGCTGGGGAATCGTCTCGTGCCATTGCGGCGCCTCCGCCTGCTCGGGCAGGATGAACCAATAGAACCCGTAGCTCGGCAGGGTCAGCAGATAGGGAAGATCGCCGATCGGCGGAAAGGCACTGCGGCCGAGAAGCTCGACGGGTACGCGACCCTTGAAGCGCGACAGATCCAGCTCGACCGACTGCGCCGCGCGCGCGAGGTTGGCGACGCACAGCACGATGTCGTTCTCATGCTCGCGCAGATAGGCGAGCACCTTGCGATTGCCCGGATAGAGGAAGCGAAGCGTGCCGAGGCCCAAGGCCCTGTGCTGCCGGCACACCGCGATGATGCGCTTCATCCAATTCAGCAGGCTCGAGGGGCTGCGCGACTGCGCCTCGACGTTCACCGATTCGAATCCGTATATGGGATCCATGATCGGCGGCAGGTAAAGGCGCTCGGGATCGCTGCCCGAAAAACCGCCGTTGCGATCGGAAGACCATTGCATCGGCGTGCGAACGCCGTTTCGGTCACCGAGGTAGACGTTGTCGCCCATGCCGATCTCGTCGCCGTAATAGATGACCGGCGTCCCCGGCATCGAGAACAACAGGCTGTTGAGCAGCTCGATCTTGAGACGATCGTTGCCCAGCAACGGCGCCAGGCGGCGGCGAATGCCCAGATTGATCCGCGCGCGCGGATCGGTCGCATAGAAGTTCCACAGATAGTCGCGCTCGCGGCCCGTGACCATCTCGAGCGTCAGCTCGTCGTGATTGCGCAGGAAGATCGCCCATTGGCAGTTCGCCGGGATCTCCGGCGTCTGCCGCATGATATCCGTGATCGGATAGCGATCCTCCTGGGCGATCGCCATGTAGATGCGCGGCATCAAAGGGAAGTGGTAGCACATGTGGCATTCGTCGCCATTGCCGAAATAGGAGGCGACGTCCTCCGGCCATTGGTTGGCCTCGGCAAGCAGCATCCGATCCGGATAGCGTGCATCGATTTCGGCGCGGATCTTGCGAATGGCGTCGTGGGTCTCGCAGAGATTCTCGCAGTTGGTCTGTTCGCGTTCGACGAGATACGGGATGGCATCGAGTCGAAGACCGTCGACACCCATGTCGAGCCAGAAGCGCATCACGCTGATGACTTCCTGCAGCAGCCGCGGATTGTCGAAGTTGAGGTCAGGCTGGTGCGAGTAGAAGCGATGCCAGTAATACGCCTTGGCGACCGGATCCCACGTCCAGTTCGATTTTTCCGTATCGGTGAAGATGATGCGCGCGTCTTCGTACTTCTTGTCGGTGTCGCTCCAGACATAGAAGTTGCGGGCCGATGTTCCCGGCTTCGCCTGGCGGGCGCGCTGGAACCAGCGATGCTGGTCCGACGTGTGGTTGATCACGAGTTCGGTGATCAAGCGGATGCCGCGCTCGTGGCACCGGCGCACGAAACGGCGGAAGTCGCGCATGTCGCCATAGGCGGGATTGATCGCGCGATAGCGGGCGATGTCGTAGCCGTCGTCCTTGAGCGGCGAGGGATAGAACGGCAGCAGCCAAAGAGCGGTGATGCCGAGATCCTGGAGATAGTCGAGCTTTTCGGTCAGGCCGGCGAAGTCGCCGACTCCATCCTTGTTGGAATCGTAGAAGGCCTTAACATGGGCTTCATAGATGACGACATTCTTGAACCAAAGCGGATTGCTGCGGTCGATCGCGGCCTTCGGCCGGGTGTTGCGCGCCGCTGCGGCTGCGTTCGCACTCGAATCGGTGCCAGCTTCCAGGGCGACATTCTTGAGGCCCAGTGGATCGGGGCGGTCGTTCATGGGCGTCGGCCTCTTGTTGTACGCCGGTCGCGGCTGCGTCACGCCCGGATCGGTGCCAGCCTCCAGACGGCGCAAGGATTCGTCTGCGGGTCGAGTCGAACGTGCTGCCGCTTGCCGTGCCACCGGAAGGTGGCGCCGCTCAGCAGGTCTTCCACGCCGATGCTCGCCGCGTCGGGAAGACTGAATTCCCACAGCGGCACCTCGAAATCGGCGTCTAGTGGATTGTGGGGATCAAGATTCACGCCGATCAGAAGCGCATTGTCCCTGGCCGGCGTCATCTTTCCATAGAGCAGGATCTTGTCGTTGTCGGCGTTGTAGAAGCGCAGATTGCGGAAGTCGTGCAGCGCCGGGTTTTCGCGCCGGATCTTGTTGAGACGCTCGATGTGAACGCGGATGTTGCCGGGACGGTTCCAATCCCAGGCCTTGATCTCGTACTTCTCGGAATCGAGATATTCCTCTTTCCCGGGTATGGGCGTGGCCTCGCAAAGCTCGAAGCCGCTGTAGATGCCGTAGCTGCTGGAGAGGGTTGCGGCCAACGTCGCACGCGCGATGAACGCCGCCCGGCCGCCGGTCTGCAGGAAGACGGGATTGATGTCCGGGGTGTTGGTGAAGAAGTTCGGGCGGTAGTACTCCTTCGCCTCCTCCTGCGTCAGTTCCGTGAGATAGGCCGTCAGCTCCTGCTTCGTGTTCCGCCAGGTAAAGTAGGTGTAGGACTGGGTGAAGCCGACCTTCGCCAGCCGCTTCATCATCTTCGGGCGCGTGAAGGCCTCGGACAGGAAGATCACCGCCGGGTGGCGCTGCCGGACCTCGCCGATCATCCATTCCCAGAACGGCAGCGGCTTCGTATGCGGGTTGTCGACCCGGAAGATCCGCACACCCTGGTCGATCCAGAACAGGATGACGTCGCGCAGCGCGTACCAGGCCGAGGGCAAGGCCTCGCGATAGAGATGCAGGTTGACGATGTCCTCGTACTTCTTCGGCGGATTCTCGGCGAACTTGATGGTGCCGTCCGGCCGCCAGTCGAACCACTCCGGATGCTCCTTGATCCAGGGATGATCGGGCGAGCATTGGATGGCGAAGTCGAGCGCGATCTCCAGCCCCTGGCCTTGCGCGGCGTCGATCAGCCGCCGGAAGTCTTCGAGCGTGCCGAGCTCGGGATGGATGGCCGCATGGCCGCCCTCCTTGGCTCCGATCGCATAGGGGCTGCCGGGATCGCCGGGGGCGGCCTTCAGGCTGTTGTTGCGGCCCTTCCGATTGGTCCGGCCAATCGGATGGATCGGCGGGAAGTAGAGCACGTCGAAGCCCATGTCCCGGACGTAGGGCAAACGCGCGATCACGTCATCGAACGTGCCGCTCCGTGCCGTCGTGCCGCTTTGAGAGCGTGGGAACAGTTCATACCAGGCGGAAAAGCACGCTGCTTGCCGATCGACGATGACTCGCAATTCGATCGGGTAACGCGACAGGTTGGTTCGTTCGGCGCAGCGAACGACGACCTCATGCAGTTCTTCGCCCAAAAGCAACGCGGCCAGTTCCGCCGGCCGATCGGCCAGAGCCGCAGCCTGCAGGAGCGTTGACTCCAATCGCTCGCGATCATGGCCGTGTGCCCGCAGCGCGGCCTTCTCGATCAGGCTCCTCCCCTCCTCGAGTTCGAGCCGCAGGTCACGGCCCGCATCCCGCTTCTTCACGAGATCGGCACGCCAGCTTCCGAACATGTCGCGCCACGCTTCGATCGTGTAGGCATAGTCGGCGTTTTCCATCAGCGGAAAACGGCCGACCCAGCGGTCGTTGTCGAAGAACGACATCGGCGCCTCGTCCCACCGGGACCGGGCATGCGTCCTGTACTTGACGCGCGCCTGCAGCTTGTCGTGGCCGTCGGCGAAGATGTCGGCCCAAACTTCGAAGACGTCACCGACGACGCGCTTCACGGCAAAACGGCCGCCATCGATTTCCGGATAGACGCGTTCGATTGCAATCCGGTTCTGGGCGAGCTCCTTCAGCCTGCGCTCCGCGGCCGCGGCGACTTCCGACGCAGCAGGCTGGAAGGCCTCGCGGATCGTGGAGCGGCCGTCTCGGTCACCTCTGAAGACCCGGATCTCGAGCGGTTCCAGCGTGAGGCTGGCGCCAGCCTCGAAGGCGATCGGCGTCGCCAGCGGGGTCATGTCGGTGTAGGACCGGAAGCCGCCGCCTGTCTCGGTGATGAGCGGCCCGACGTCGATAGCGTGGTCCTGTTCCACATCGGGATTTATCAAGGTGATCGCGCAGCCTTCGGAAGCGACAGGGTGGCCGCCGGTCAGCCGCAGGAGGCCGATGATCGGATTGCCGGGCGCGGTGATGCGTCGTTGCGGCCCTTCGGTATTGAGGGCGGGCACCGACGCCTTCATCCGGTTCACGGCCGCCACGAATTCGCTGAGATCGAGGCCGGTCTGTTCCCAGTCGCTCGGCCGGGTACGGACGACGTCCAGCTTGCCGCGAAAACCGTACTCGAATCCGACGGGCATCATCACGCCGGTGGAAAAGCAGGCGGAGAACAGCAGCTGGAATTTCAGCCGGGCCTCGACCCCATCCTGCCTGTCTGCGCCGACCTCGGCCGCGAGCCGTTGCGTGTCGTGGCTTTCCGGGAAAGCGATCGATGGGGCAAGGCGCCGGTAGCGGTCATATTGATCCAGCAGCCAGCCGGCACGGAAATCCCACCACTTCGCGCTGTTGAAGATGTAGTCGAAGCCGGCGCCGGCGAGCGCCGACACCTGTTCGGGCGTGCAGCCCAGCGTTTCGGCGAAGAAGACCAGTCCCGGTGCAGCCTGCCGGCCGGCATCGATGATCGGACGCCAGACCTCGACCGGTACTTGATAGGCCGCATCGCAGCGGAATCCTGCGAAGCCCACGCCGGCATAGTGGCGCACATAGCCGGACCAATAGTCGATCAGCCCGGCGCGCGCGCCCGGCGAATCGTAGTCGAACTCGGCGAGGTCGCCCCAAATCGTCACCTTCGCGGGATCGTCCGGATCCGGAACGCGCGGACTGTAGAAGGTGCCATCGACGTTCCGTCGATACCATTCCGGGTGTTGCTGAGCGAGAGCGGCATCCCTGGCGCTGTGATTGATGACCAGGTCCATCATCACGCGCAGTCCGTGCCGCCGCGCTTCGCCCGTGAAGCGCCGCAGCAGCCCGTCGTCATCGCCTGTCCCGTCGCCTCCGCGGGCGAGATCACTCAGCCGGTAGGGATCCTTGACGGCGTAGAGGCTTCCGGAGAAGCCCGGATAGTGGAAGGGGTTGACGTAGATCCAATCGAATTCCATCGCCGCGATGCGCGGCAGGTGCGTCATCCAGTCGCTGACCGAACCGATGAGAGAGGGAAACAGGTTGTAGATCCGCGGCGCTGCGGCTCCCGGCGCCGCCGACGGTGGAGCAGTCGCAACCCTGCTCCGCTGTGACCGAGCGATCGCCGGCCGGGGTTTCGATTTTGCTCTCACCGGCCCTCCTTCCGCTGTCCCCCCGTCGAGGAAACGGATGCGAATCGGCCAAGTCTTGGGTCGCTCTATCTACAATTGGCGGGGAGCCATATGGTTGCTGCAGACCCGCATTGAATCGCACGCGAGCGCGGAGGCGTCGGTCAGCTCTGTGTCATCGTTCGCGCCGGCTCCCTTGTCGCGGTCGGAGCGTCCCTAAGCTAGCCCGGCAACCCCCGAGAGCCGCCCGAATCCGGCCGATCGCGACTCGCGTCCCTCGTTGAAAAACAAGGGAAATTTTTTAATGCATGGGGTTGTTTTGCACGGTCGCGGTCACTGCGCCGCCTGGGCATAGGCCGCCGCCAGCTGGCGCGCAACCAGCTGGGCGTAGAGGCCGCCGGCCGCCAGCAGGCCGTCATGCGTCCCGGTCTCGACGACGCGGCCCTCCTCCAGCACCACGATCAGGTCGGCGTCGCGCACCGTGGAGAGCCGGTGGGCGATGACGATGGTCGTGCGGTCGGCTTCCAGCAGCGTGAGCGCGCGGCGCACCGCCTGCTCGTTGAGGGCGTCGAGGTGCGAGGTGGCCTCGTCCAGGATCAGCACCGGCGCGTCCTTGAGGAAGGCGCGGGCGATTGCGACGCGCTGCCGCTGCCCGCCCGACAGGCTGGTGCCGCGCTCGCCGACCGGCGAATCGAGCCCGGCCGGCAGGGCCGCCACGAGGTCGCCGAGCGACGCCCGCTCGACCGCCGCCGCCAGCGCCGCCTCGCCCGCTTCGGGGCTGGCGATCCGGATGTTGTTCCGCAGCGTGTCGTTGAAGAGATAGGTGTCCTGCGCCACGAGCGCGATCTGCTGGCGCAGCTCGTCGAGCCGATAGTGGCGCAGGTCGGCGCCGTTCAGCGTGATGCGCCCGGCGTCCGGATCCCAGAAGCGCATGAGCAGCTGCGCGGTCGTGGTCTTGCCGGCGCCCGAAGGTCCGACCAGCGCCACGGTCTTGCCGGCGGGAATCGCGACGCTCACATCGGCGAGCGCGCGCCGGCCTTGCCCCGGATAGGCGAAGCCCACGCTTTCCAGCGCGAGCGCGGCGGCGCCGGCTGGGGCCGGCACGCCCGGGCCGTCGGTCACCGGCACCGGCTCGTTGGCGAGCGCATAGAGCCGCCGCGTCGCGCCCAGCGTGTCGGCGAGTTGCCGCCCCACCTGCGCGATCTCCGACACCGGCAGGAAGGCTGCGACGGCAAGCAGCGTCAGCAGCGGCAGCGCGGCCGGATCGACCGCGCCGCGCGTCGCCAGCGCCGCACCCGTCACGACCACTGCCAAGCCGCCGAGGCCGGTGAATGTCTCGAGCAGGCTCTGCTGCACGGTCAGCTCGCGGAAGAACGGCACGCGCAGCCCGATGTGGTGGTCCGACAAGGCGTCGAGCCGGGCGCCGCGCGCCGGCTCCTGCTGGCAGGCGACGATCTCGCCCAGGCCCTGGACGGAATCGACGGCGAAGGCGCCGAGCTCGCCCGCCGCTTCGCGCGCCTCGGAGCCCAGCCGGTCGACGCGCTTGCGCATGACGAAGGGGCTGAGACCCACCGCGGCCAGGAAGGGCAGCAGCACGAGCGCGAGCCAGGGGCTGGCCGAGGCCAGGATCACGAGCACGGCGGCGGGAACCAGTATGGCGACGAAGGCCGGCGCCACGGTATGGGCGAAGAAATACTCGACCAGCTCGATGTCGTGGGTGGCGAGCGCCATCAGGTCGCCGGTGCGTCGGCGCACCAGATAGGCGGGCGCCAGCGCGTCGAGCTTGCGGAAGAGCGCGATGCGCATCTCCGCCAGCAGGCGGAACGCCATGTCGTGGGCGATCCAGGATTCGAGCCAGTGAAGCAGGCCGGAGAGCGGCGCCACCACGGCGAGCGCCCACAGCCAGCTCTCGTAGGGCTGGCCGTTCTTGAGCGCCTGTACGACGAGCGCGCTCAGGACGCCGACGCCGATGAAGGCGAGCACGCGCAGCACGCCGAAGACGAAGGTAGCGGCGAGCCTGCCCTTCCACGGCAGGATCGACGTCATCAGGGCGACGACGAGCTGGTACCAGGTCAGGCCCTCGGCTTTGATGATGCCTTCGGTCACCGGCTTCAGCGCCGCAGCGGCGGCGTCTGCGGCCGTCTCGCCGGCGCGGCCGCCCGGGGCGGCGTCGATGATGACGGCCGCGGCGGCCTCGCGGGCCTGCTCCGCCATCAGGCGCGCGTAGACGCCGCCCGCCCGCATCAGCGCGTCGTGGCGGCCGTTCTCGACGACGCGGCCGCCGTCGAGGACCAGGATGCGGTCGCAGTCTATGACGCTCGACAGCCGATGCGCGAGGATCAGCGTGGTGCGGCCGCGCATCAGCCGACCGAGCGCCTCCTGGATGATCGCCTCGTTCTCGGCGTCGACCGCCGACAGCGCCTCGTCGAGCACGAGGATCGGGGTGTCGCGCAGCAACGCGCGGGCGATGGCGATCCGCTGGCGCTGGCCGCCGGAAAGCTTGACGCCCTTCTCGCCGATCACCGTGCCGTAGCCCTGCGGCAGCGTCATGATGAAATCATGGATGTTCGCCGTCCGCGCGGCGGCCTCGACGTCGGCCGCGGCTGCATCCGGCCGGCCCATGCGGATGTTCTCCTCGGCCGTGCCATGGAAGAGGAACGTGTCCTGGTTGACGACTGACAGCAGCGAGCGGATCTGGGCGAATGACAGCTCCCGCAGGTCTTGCCCGCCGATGCGGATGCCGCCCGTGTCCGGATCGTAGAAGCGCAGCAGCAATCGCACGATCGAAGACTTGCCGCCGCCGGAAGCGCCGACGATGCCGATGCGCTCACCGGCCTCGGCGCGAAAATCGAGTCCGTCATGCACGGTGCGGCGCGTGCCCGGATAGTGAAAGCGCACATTCTCGAAAGCGATGGACGGCTCGAGCGGCCGGTCGAGCGCCGCCGCCGGGACGTCCGCCACGAGCGGCTTCGCGTCGAATATCTGATAGATGCCTTGGGCGGCGGACATGCCGACCATGCCCTGGTGCAGGACCGTGCGCAGCTCGCGCATGGGACGGAATATCTCCACGCCCAGCATCAGGATGATGAGGAGCGAGCCCAGTTCCATGGCGCCCGCCTGCACGCGATAGACTCCGAGGGCGAGGGCGGCCGCGGCGCCGCAGGCGATGGCGCTGTCGGTGATGCCGCGCGCCAGCACGTTGGTGGCCAGCACCCACATGGTGCGCTGGAAGAGATCGCGCGCCTCGGTCTCGAGCCTGTCGGCGCGGGCCTTGCTCTGCCCGAAGGCCTTGAGCGTCGCGAGGCCTTGGATCGAATCGAGGAACTCGGCGGCGAACTTCGCATAGGCCTGCTGGCGGCCGAGGGAATTGGCGACGTCGTGCTTGTGCCAGAGCGCCGGGGCGAAGAGGGCGAGGAGCGCGAAGCCCAGCATGACAGCGGCGACCGGCAGGTCGATGAAAGCGACGGCAGCGAAGATCAGAACCGGTGTCAGCAGCGAGATCAGGAACTGCGGCAGAAACTGGCCGAAATAGGTCTCGAGCTGCTCGACGCCGTCGATCAGCGACAGCGTCAGAGCGCCGGAGCGCTCGCGCGCGACGACGCCCGGGCCGAGCGCCGCGATCTTGTCGAAGAGCGTCCGCCGCAGCTTCTTCTGCACACGCGCCGCCGTCCGATGCGCGATCATGGTGCGCGCGTGCTCGAAGACGCCGCGCAGC